>NZ_CABSQO010000008.1:0-117371 GCF_902479755.1 uncultured Tissierella sp.
TTCGTGAAGGTGGAAGAACAGTAGGATCTGGAGTTGTAACTAAAGTTCTTGAATAATTTTTTAAGTTTAAAATATAAGCAGGGACCCAAGATTTTATGGGCCCCTGCTAAATATCTAAAGATGTATAAAAAAACTTAAAAAAACTTAAGTTTATTTTAAAAAAAAGCTTGAGTTTTTATTGAGTTTATTATAAAATGTAGTAGTGTTCAATTTTAGACATTGCGATGATGCAAAAGGTGGCTGTTGAAAACAGGGAATTTTTGCTGAGAATGTCCGATTTGAAATCGGGCGACTGGAGTTGCAGTTATTTGTTTAAAAAAAATAACAACACACCCGGAGGTGTGTATCGGCAACGCCAAGTCGCATGTAAAAAACAGCATGCGATAAAAGGAGGGAATTAAATGTCAAACAATGGTAAACAAAAAATAAGAATTAGGTTAAAGGCTTATGATCATGAACTTCTAGATGCATCAGCTCAAAGAATAGTTGAAACTGCTAAGAGAACAGGTGCTACTGTGTCAGGTCCAGTACCACTACCAACAGAAAAAGAAATAATCACAATATTAAGAGCAGTTCATAAGTATAAAGATTCTAGAGAGCAGTTCGAACAAAGAACTCATAAGAGACTAATCGATATCTTAAATCCAAATCAAAAGACTGTGGATTCACTTATGAAGTTGAATTTACCTGCTGGAGTAGATATTGAGATTAGATCATAAGATATTTATATGATTACCTATGGTAATCCGCTGTAATATAATAGGAGGTGTAGTGATGAAAAACATGATAGGAAGAAAAATTGGGATGACTCAAATTTTCAAAGAAGATGGATCTGTAGTTCCTGTAACAGTTATTGAAGCTGGTCCATTAGTTGTAGTTCAAAAGAAAACTGTTGAAACAGATGGATATAATGCAATCCAAGTTGGATTCCAAGATATAAAGGAACAAAAAATTAATAAACCTAAAAAAGGTCACTTTAATAAAGGTAATGTAACATATAAGAAATATTTAAAAGAATTTAAAGTAGAGAATCCAGATGCATATGAAATAGGCCAAGAAATAAAGGCAGATGTATTTGCAGAAGGTGACTTAATTGATGTTATTGGTATTTCAAAAGGTAAAGGAACGCAAGGCGTTATAAAGAGACATGGATTTGGTAGAGGTAGAGAATCACATGGTTCTAAGTTCCATAGGGCACCAGGTGGTATGTCTGCAGGTACTTACCCAGGAAGAGTGTTTAAGGGTCACAGAATGATGGGTAGAATGGGAAATGAAAGAGTAACTGTACAAAACCTTGAAGTAGTTAGAATAGATGCTGATAAGAATCTAATCCTTATAAAAGGCTCAGTTCCTGGACCTAAGAAAGGGATAGTAACTATAAAAGAAACGGTTAAAAAGTAATAATTAAGGCGGAAAGGAGGATGCAAAATGCCTAAGGTAAATGTTTACAACATGTTAGGAGAACAAGTAGGAGAAATTGAATTAGATGAGAATATATTTGGTATTGAAGTAAACCAACATGTAGTTTATGAGGTTGTAAAAAATCAACTTGCTAATAAAAGACAAGGAACACAATCTGCTAAAACTAGAGCAGAAGTAAGAGGCGGTGGAAGAAAACCTTGGAGACAAAAGGGTACAGGTAGAGCTCGTCAAGGAAGCATTAGGGCGCCACATTTCTCAGGTGGTGGAGTTACATTTGCACCAAAACCAAGAGACTACAGCTATAGTGTACCTAAGAAAGTTAGAAGACTTGCAATGAAATCCGCATTGACTTCAAAGGTTTTAAGCAATGAAATAATTGTAATAGATGAAATAAACTTTGATGCTCCAAAAACTAAAGACATGGCTAATTTCTTAACGAAAATAAATGCAGATAAGAAAGCTTTAATAGTTATGGGAGAAAAAAATGAAAATGTTATAAAATCAGCAAATAACATTCCAAATGTGCAAACTGCTCTTGTTAATACATTAAATGTTTATGATATATTAAAATATAATTCATTTATTATAACTAAAGATGCAGTAAGAAAAGTGGAGGAGGTGTATGCATAATGCGTAATCCACACGATATTATCATCAGACCAATAATAACTGAGAGAAGTATGGAGGATATGGCAGACGGCAAATATACTTTTGTTGTTGATAAAAAAACAAACAAGTCAGAAGTTAAAAAGGCTGTAGAGACTATATTTGGCGTGAAAGTTGAAAAGGTTAGCACAATGAATATGCTTGGTAAAATTAAGAGACAAGGGATTCATTCAGGTAAAAGACCGGATTGGAAAAAAGCCATAGTAAAATTAACGGAAGATTCTAAGAGAATAGAATTCTTCGAAGGAATGGAATAGAAATTTCATAGAAGGAGGGAAAACGATGAGCGTTAGAAAATTTAAAGCAACTTCCCCTGCACTTAGACAAATGACAGTTTCTACATTTGAAGAAATAACTAAAAAAGAGCCTGAAAAGTCACTATTAGTTAATTTAAATAGAAGTGGTGGAAGAAACTCTCAAGGTAGAATCACTATTCGCCATAGGGGTGGTGGAGCTAAGAGAAAATATAGAATAATAGATTTTAAAAGAGATAAAGACGGTATACCAGGTCGTGTCGCTGCTATTGAATATGATCCAAATAGAACAGCTAATATAGCACTTATAAACTATGTTGATGGTGAGAAAAGATATATTCTTGCGCCTCATAACTTAAAAGTTGGAGATATAATAGAATCTGGTGAAAATGCAGATATTAAAATTGGCAACGCATTGGAATTAAAAGATATTCCAGTAGGTACAAATGTTCATAATGTTGAATTAAAGCCTGGAAAAGGTGGTCAGCTTGTTAGATCAGCTGGTGCATCAGCGCAACTAATGGCAAAAGAAGGAGATTTTGCACAACTTAGACTTCCTTCAGGAGAATTTAGATTAGTTAGAATTAATTGCCGTGCAACAATTGGTCAAGTAGGAAACATATCTCATGAACTTATTACAATAGGTAAGGCTGGTAGATCTAGACATATGGGTATCAGACCAACTGTTAGGGGTAGTGCAATGAACCCTGTAGACCATCCACATGGCGGTGGAGAAGGTAGAGCACCTATAGGTATGCCTGCACCATTGACTCCATGGGGTAAACCTGCAATGGGATTAAAGACTAGAAAGAAAAATAAGAAATCAGACAAATATATTGTGAGAAGAAGAACTAAGTAGGTAAATATCTGAAAGGAGGAGTAATCATGGGTAGATCTCTTAAAAAAGGACCCTTTTGTGATGACCATCTTCTTAAAAAAATAGAAGATTTAAATAAAAGCAATGAAAAGAAAGTTATTAAAACATGGTCACGCCGTTCAACTATATTTCCAGAAATGGTTGGTCATACAATAGCTGTGCATGATGGAAGAAAACACGTTCCTATATATATTACAGAAGACATGGTAGGTCACAAACTAGGTGAGTTTGTTCCAACAAGAACATTTAGATCTCATGTTGATAAAAACGAAAGGTCATCTGGTGTAAGATAAAGAAGAAGGAGGGAAATATAGTGGAAGCTAGAGCTATAGCCAAATATGTACGAATTTCGCCACTAAAGGTAAATTTCATATGTAAAGAAATTAGAGGCAAACAAGTAGATGAAGCTTTATCAATCTTAAGATTTACACCTAAAAAAGGTGCAAAAGTTCTTGAAAAGGTTTTAACATCTGCAATTGCTAATGCTGAAAATAACTTCAATATGGATAGAGATAATCTTTTTGTAGCTGATGCCTATGCAAATGATGGTCCACATATGAAAAGATTTAGACCTAAAGCAAGAGGTAGCGCTTATCCAATATTAAAAAGAAGTAGTCATATAGGAGTAACTGTAAAAGAAAGAGACTAGAAAAGGAGGGATAGTTAATGGGTCAAAAAGTTAACCCACATGGTTTAAGGGTCGGAATAATTAAAGATTGGGATTCAAAATGGTACGCTGATAAAAAGACTTTTAATGAATATTTAGTGGAAGACAATAAGATACGTGAATTTGTTAAGAAAAAACTATTCATCTCTGGCGTTTCTAAAATTGAAATTGAAAGAGCTGCTAATAGAATCAAACTTACAGTATTCACAGCTAAACCAGGGATGGTTATAGGTAAAGGTGGTTCTGGAGTAGAGGAACTAAGATTAGATATTGAGAAGATGACTAAAAAGTCTGTAGTTGTAAATGTTGAAGAAATTAAAATTCCAGAGTTAGATGCTCAATTAGTTGCCGAGAATATTGCTTCTCAGCTTGAAAGAAGAGTTTCATTCAGAAGAGCAATGAAACAAGCAATCCAAAGAACTATGAGATCTGGTGGAAAAGGAATTAAAACTTCAGTATCAGGAAGACTTGGTGGAGCAGATATGGCCAGAACTGAAGGGTATAGTGAAGGAACAATACCTCTACAAACACTAAGAGCTGACATAGATTATGGATTTGCTGAAGCAGATACTACTTATGGTAAGCTTGGAGTAAAAGTATGGTTATATAAAGGTGAAGTTCTTCCTACTAAAAAGGTAGAAAAATTAGAGAAAACTGTAGAAGAATAGAATAAATCCGTAGGAAGGAGGAAAATAAGATGTTAATGCCTAAAAGAGTAAAGTATCGTAGAGTTCATAGAGGAAGAATGAAAGGTAAGGCTACTCGTGGAAACACAGTTACTTATGGAGAATTTGGTTTACAAGCGTTAGAGCCAACTTGGATTACTTCCAATCAAATAGAGGCTGCAAGAAGAGCTATGACAAGATATGTTAAAAGAGGCGGTAATGTTTGGATTAAAGTATTCCCAGACAAACCAGTAACAGAAAAACCTGCTGAAACACGTATGGGTTCTGGAAAAGGTTCACCAGAGTATTGGGTAGCAGTAGTTAAACCAGGTAGAATCTTATTTGAAATGGGTGGAGTATCCGAAGAAGATGCTAGAGAAGCGATGAGACTAGCTGCACATAAATTGTCAATAAAGACAAAATTCGTTACTCGTGAGGAAACGCAAGAAAAGGGTGGTGAAGCTAATGAAGATTAAGGAAGTACGCCAATTATCAGAAGTAGAATTAAATACTAAGCTATCAGAACTAAAAGCTGAACTATTCAACTTAAGATTTCAATTGGCTACTGGTCAATTAGATAATCCATTACGAATAAAAGCAGTTAGAAAAGATATAGCTCGTGTTAAAACAATAGTTAGAGAACGAGAATTAGGTATAGGAAAGGAGGTTTAATCTTAGATGGAAAGAGGAAATCGTAAGGTTAGAATAGGCAATGTTGTAAGTGACAAGATGGATAAAACCGTAGTTGTTGCTGTTGAAACTTTCGTAACACATCCTTTATACAAGAAACAAGTAAAACAAACCACTAAGTTTAAAGCTCATGATGAGAATAATGAGTGTGGAGTTGGCGATATCGTTAAAATAATGGAAACCAGACCACTTAGTAAGGATAAAAGATGGAGAGTAGTAAATATAGTAGAAAAGGCTAAATAGTCCTTTTAACTTAGAAGGGAGGTATTCGAATGATTCAAACGGAAAGCCGTATGAGAATAGCTGATAATTCAGGTGCTAAAGAAGTATTAGTTATTAGAGTATTAGGTGGAACAAATAAGAAATATGCTAGAGTTGGAGACATAGTAATTTGTACTGTTAAAACAGCAACACCTGGTGGAGTTGTTAAAAAAGGTGAAGTAGTAAAAGCAGTTGTTGTAAGAACAAAACATGGTGTTAGAAGAAACGATGGATCTTACATTAAATTTGACGACAATGCTGCTGTTATTATAAAAGATGACAAGAACCCAATAGGTACTCGTATATTCGGACCTGTTACTAGGGAGCTTAGAAGAGGAAATTTTATGAAAATAATATCCTTGGCACCGGAAGTACTATAGGAGGAGGTGTAAAGCATGCATGTAAAGAGTGGAGATACAGTAGTTGTTATTGCTGGAAAAGATAAAGGGAAAAAAGGAAAAGTATTAAGAGTACTCCCTAAAGAAAACAAAGTAATAGTTGAAGGCATAAACATGCTTACAAAACATAAAAAAGCACAAGGACCTACATCCCCAGGCGGAATAGTTAAAATGGAAGGCACAATAAATGCATCAAATGTTATGTATTATTGTGAAAAAGATAAAACTGGAGTAAGAGTTGGTCATAATTTACAAGCGGACGGTAGTAAAGCAAGAGTATGTAAAAAATGTGGAGAAGTTCTAGATAAATAGTCTAATGTAGAGAGGAGGTAATAGGAATGGCTTCCAGATTAAAAGAAAAGTATGCAAATGAAGTAATAAATGCACTAATGGAAAAGTTTCAATATGCAAATATAATGGAAGTACCAAAACTTGAAAAAGTAGTAATCAACATGGGTATTGGAGAAGCAAGAGATAACCCAAAACTACTTGAATCAGCAGTAAAAGAGTTAGAAATTATTGCTGGGCAAAAACCTGTTATAACAAAAGCTAAAAAATCAATAGCGAATTTTAAGCTACGTGAAGGAATGAATGTAGGTACTAAGGTTACTCTAAGAGGAGACAGAATGTACCACTTTTTAGATAAATTAATGAATATTGCATTACCAAGAGTTAGAGACTTTAGAGGAGTAAGTGATACTTCTTTTGATGGTAGAGGAAACTATGCATTAGGAATTAAAGAACAGTTGATATTCCCTGAAATTGAATATGATAAAGTTGAAGCTATTAGAGGATTAGATATTATAATCGTAACTACAGCAAAAACTGATGAAGAGGCAAAAGAGTTCTTAGCACTAATGGGTATGCCCTTTAAAAAGTAAAGAAGGAGGGAATTTTTTTTGGCAAAGAAATCTATGGTTGTTAAACAACAAAGAAAGCAAAAGTTCAGCACTAGAGAATATAACAGATGTAAAATATGTGGAAGACCTCATGCTTATTTAAGAAAATATGGAGTATGCCGTATTTGTTTTAGAGAATTAGCGTATAAAGGTCAAATACCTGGAGTTAGAAAAGCAAGCTGGTAACAACAAGCTTATGAAAGGAGGTAGCTAAATTATGATGACAGACCCAATCGCAGATATGTTAACGAGAATAAGAAATGGGAACAATGCGAAGCATGATTCTGTTGATATTCCTGCTTCAAACATAAAAAAACAATTAGCTCAAATCCTATTAGATGAAGGATTTATAAAAGGCTATGATGTAATAGATGATGGGAAACAAGGGATTATAAGAGTAGATTTAAAATATGGTAAACATAATGAAAAAGTTATATCTGGAATTAAGAGAATTTCAAAGCCAGGTCTTAGAGTATATGTAAAATCTGATGAAGTTCCAAGAGTATTAGGTGGTCTTGGGATAGCAATACTATCCACTTCTAGTGGTATTATGACAGATAAGGTTGCTAGAAAAGAAGGCGTAGGCGGAGAAGTTATTTGTTATGTATGGTAATAAATAGCTAAATTACATGAAGGAGGTGCACTCATGTCAAGAATAGGGTTAAAACCAATTAACATCCCAAGTGGCGTGGAGATTAAAATAAATGATGACAACTTAATTGAAGTAAAGGGTCCTAAAGGACAATTATCAGAGAAGATTAGTCCAGATATGGAAATAAAGATAGAAGATGGTGTGCTAACAGTAGCTAGACCAACTGAAAATAAAAAACATAGATCTTTACATGGTTTATCAAGAACTTTAATTTCAAACATGATAGTAGGAGTTACTGAAGGATACTCAAAAACTTTAGAAATTGAAGGTACTGGATATAGAGCTGCAAAACAAGGAAATAAACTAGTACTAACATTAGGATATTCACATCCAGTAGAACTAGAAGACCCTAAAGGAATTGAAGTAGAAGTACCTGCAGCAAATAAAATCGTTGTTAAAGGTATCGATAAACAACAAGTAGGTAACTATGCAGCAAATATAAGAGCATTCAGAAAGCCAGAGCCTTATAAAGGTAAAGGAATTAAATATGCAGGTGAGATAATAAGACGTAAGGTTGGTAAGACTGGTAAGTAGAAGGGAGTGAAAAACATTGCTAAAAAAGATAAATAAAAATGAAAATAGAAAAGCAAGACATTTAAGAGTAAGAAAAAAAATCAATGGGACTCCTGCTAGACCAAGACTTAATATCTATAGGAGTGGAAACCATATATATGCTCAAATAATTGATGACTTAGCAGGCCATACATTAGTTTCAGCTTCCACATTAGATAAATCTGCAAACCTTACTTCTACAAGTAACAAAGAAGCTGCTAAATATGTTGGAGAAACTATTGCTAAAAAAGCAATAGAAAAAGGAATCGAGGAAGTAGTGTTTGATAGAGGTGGATATATTTATCACGGAAGAATAAAGGAACTTGCTGAATCAGCAAGAGAAGCTGGACTTAAGTTCTAATAGAAGGAGGGGAATTAATGGAACGCTCATATAAAGATGGAAGTGAATTAGAATTAAAAGAAAGAGTTGTTAGCATCAACCGTGTTACTAAAGTTGTAAAAGGTGGTAGAAACTTTAGATTCAGTGCTTTAGTTGTAGTAGGTGATGAGAACGGTAATGTTGGAGTAGGAATGGCTAAGGCATTAGAAGTACCAGAGGCTATTAGAAAAGCTATCCAAGATGCTAAAAAACATATAGTATCAGTTCCTCTTGTTGGAACTACAATACCACATGAAGTTATTGGAGAATTTGGTGCAGGAAGAGTATTATTAAAGCCATCTAAAGAAGGTACAGGAGTTATTGCTGGTGGAGCAGTTCGTGCTGTATGTGAATTAGCTGGTATAAGAGATATAAGAACAAAATGTTTAGGAACAAACAATCCGAGAAATGTTGTTAATGCTACAATAGAAGCTCTAAGAGGACTTAAGAGAGCAGAAGATGTTGCAAAATTAAGAGGAAAAACTGTAGAAGAAATATTAGGCTAGGGGGGATTTTAGAATGGCTATGATCAAAATTAAGTTAGTTAAAAGCCCTATTGGCAAACCAGAGACTCATAAGAAAACAATAGAGGCTCTTGGATTTAAAAAGATTGGTCAAGTAGTGGAAAAGAATGATACCCCTCAAATTAGAGGTATGATACATCAAGTAAACTACATGGTTGAAGTACTAGATTAGATTTAAGGAGGTGTAACTATGAAACTAAATGATTTAAGACCAAATGCTGGCGGAGGAAGCAAACCTAAGAAGAGACTAGGTAGAGGTATCGGTTCTGGTCTTGGTAAAACATCTGGTAAGGGTCATAAAGGTCAAAATGCAAGATCAGGTGGTGGAGTTAGACCAGGATTTGAAGGTGGCCAAATGCCATTATTTAGAAGAATTCCAAAGCGTGGCTTTACTAATATATTTGCTAAAGAATATGCCACAGTAAATATTGAAGAACTAAATAGATTTCCAGAAAACACAGTTGTTACCCCAGAGCTTTTATTTAACGAAGGAATAGTTAAAAGAGGAAAAGCTAAGGATGGAGTTAAGATACTTGGAGACGGAGAGATTAGCATCAAGCTTACTGTTCAGGCACAAAAATTTAGTAAAACTGCCGCTGAGAAGATTGAGGCTGCAGGAGGAAAGGTAGAGGTGATATAAATGCTTTCAACCTTAAGGAATGCCTGGAGAATACCTGAGATTAGAAAGAAAATTATATTCACATTATTAATGCTATTAGTTTTTAGATTAGGTTCTAGTATACCAGTGCCATATATGAATAAGGACATAATCGGAAGTATATTCCAACAATCTCAAGGTGGAATATTACAATTTCTTGATTTAATGGGTGGTGGAACCTTAAGTAATTTTAGCATATTTGCTACGAATATTTATCCATATATTACAGCGTCAATTGTAATTCAACTTCTTACTATAGCAATCCCTAGATTAGAGGAATTAGCTAAAGAAGGAGAAGAAGGTAAAAAGAAAATAACAAAGTATACTAGATATACAGCTATAGGATTAGCATTAATTCAAGCAATAGGATATACTTTCGGATTATTTAGCACGGCATTACAAACTACTAATTCTTTACAAAATATAATAGTTATAATTACTATGGTAGCCGGTACTGCATTTTTAATGTGGATAGGAGATATGATAACTGAAAAGGGTATTGGAAATGGAATATCCCTTATAATATTTATAGGTATTATATCTAGATTACCTAAAGATTTAATAAATACATTTAACCTAGTAAGAATAGGGGAATTAAGTATAATTAAAACACTTATTTTTGGTGTAGTATTTTTAGTTATTATTGCTTTTGTAGTTGCATTGCAAGAGGGAGAAAGAAGAATTCCAGTTCAATATGCTAAAAGAGTAGTTGGAAGAAAGATGTATGGTGGTCAATCCACACATATACCTGTAAAGGTGTCAATGGCTGGAGTAATGCCAGTAATATTTGCATCATCTTTACTAGCTTTTCCACAAACCATAGCATTATTTACTAAAGGTGCTCCTTCAACATGGATAACTAAATGGTTAACACCACAAGGAAATATTGGTATTTGGATATATTCAATATTAAATATTGCGTTGATTATGTTCTTTACGTATTTTTATACAGCTATTCAATTTAATACTGTGGAATACGCAAAGAATTTACAACAAAATGGAGGTTTTATTCCAGGAATAAGACCAGGAAGACCAACATCAGAGCATTTAAATAAAGTTGTAACTAGAATTACTTTTGTTGGTGGATTAGCTTTAGCAGTTTTAGCATCTTTACCAATTATTCTATCTAAGATATTTGGTATGAATGTTAATTTTGGTGGAACGAGTATAATAATAGTAGTAGGTGTTGCATTAGAGACTGTTAAACAAATAGAAGCACAAATGCTAATGAGACACTATAAAGGATTTTTAAACTAAACTATAGGAGATGATTATTGTGAGACTAATCTTATTAGGACCACCTGGTGTAGGTAAAGGTACTCAAGCATCAGCTATAGTTAAAAAATATAATATACCACATATTTCAACAGGAGATATATTCAGGTCAAACATTAAAGAAGGAACTGAATTAGGTAAAAAGGCCAAAGAATATATGGATAAAGGCCTTTTAGTACCGGATGAACTTGTGGTTTCAATTGTACAAGATAGATTGACTAAGGAAGATTGCGTCCAAGGCTTTCTTTTAGATGGATTTCCAAGAACTATAAATCAAGCTGAAGCTTTAGACAAGGAACTTACAAAAATGGGTATAAAACTTGATAAAGTTGTTAATATTGATGCAGACAAGGAAATTTTAATTGAAAGAGCTATTGGTAGAAGAATTTGTAAAACATGCGGTTCCTCTTATCATATAAAATTTAACCCGCCTAAGGTTGAAAATCTATGTGATATAGATAACGGAGAATTATTTCAAAGAGATGATGATATTGAGGAAACAGTAGCTACTAGAATAGAAGTGTATCTTAATCAAACACAACCATTAATTGATTATTATAAAGAAAAAGGGATAATACTCAATGTAGATGGAACTAGACCAATAGACGAAGTCTTTGAAACTATAGTAAAAGCTTTAGGAGACAAATAATGAGAAAGGCATTGCCTTTCTCCAAAGGAACCAGCGGTTTAATAAGCTATTATAAAGAGGTGAATTTATAATGGATTTAAGTGACGACATAGCCGTCGGTCAGGTGGTTAAGTCGAGAGCTGGAAGGGATAAAGGAAAAGTTTTTTTAGTATTAGATATCATAGATGATCAGAGTGTACTGATTGTAGATGGATCTTTAAGAAAACTTGATAATCCAAAACAGAAAAAATTGAAACATTTGATTGTTTATAATACAGTTTTACCTGAACTAAGGTATAAGCTGGATAATAAGATTAAAATAAACAATGCGTATATTAGAAAATTATTAGAACCTTTCAATAAGAGTTTCTAAATTTGTTTGAACAGGAGGTTCGAAAACCTAATGTCTAAATCTGATGTTATTGAAGTTGAAGGTATGGTAGTAGATGCTTTACCTAATGCTATTTTTAAAGTAAAGCTAGAAAATGGTCATGAAATATTAGCCCATATTTCTGGAAAATTGAGAATGAATTATATAAGGATACTTCCTGGAGATAAGGTAACAGTTGAACTGTCACCCTATGATTTGACTAGAGGCAGAATAACCTGGCGAAACAAGTAGCATAGGAGGGATTTAAATGAAAGTAAGACCATCAGTTAAGAAGATATGTGAAAAATGCAAAATAATCAAAAGACACGGCAAAGTCATGGTTATTTGTGAAAATCCAAGACATAAACAAAAACAAGGTTAATTATATAACGCGGCTGCTTTTGTGAATGTATTTATTTTAGGAGGTGTAAACATTAATGGCAAGAATAGCAGGTGTTGACTTACCAAGAGATAAGAGAGTTGAAGTTGGTTTAACATATATATTTGGTATTGGTAGACCAAGAGCAAATGAAATATTAACAAAAGCTGGTGTTAATCCAAACACTAGAGTAAAGGACCTAACAGAATCTGAAGTAGCAAGCCTTAGAGCTGTTATAGATGGTTATCATGTAGAAGGTGATCTTCGAAGAGAGATAGCTTTAAACATAAAGAGACTTAGAGAAATCAACTGTTATAGAGGAATTAGACATAGAAGAGGTCTTCCAGTAAGAGGTCAAAGAACTAAGACTAATGCTAGAACAAGAAAAGGTCCAAAGAGATTGGTATCTAAGAAGAAGTAGGTAAAGGAGGGAAATTAAGTGGCAGCTAAAAAAGGCAAAGTAACTCGTGTTAGAAGAAGAGAACGTAAGAATATAGAGAGAGGTCAAGCACATATCTCATCAACATTCAACAATACTATGGTTACCCTAACAGACTTACAAGGTAATGTATTGTCATGGGCTAGTGCAGGACAATTAGGTTTTAGAGGTTCAAGAAAATCTACTCCTTTCGCAGCACAACAAGCAGCTGAAGAAGCAGCTAAAAAAGCTATGGAACATGGATTAAAAAGTGTAGAAGTATACGTTAAGGGACCTGGTTCAGGAAGAGAAGCTGCAATTAGGTCATTACAAGCAACAGGATTAGAAGTAAATATGATTAAGGATGTTACTCCTATTCCTCATAATGGATGTAGACCACCAAAACGTAGAAGAGTTTAATAGGAGGTGTAATAGATGGCAAGATATACAGGTCCAGTTTGCAGACTATGTCGTAGAGAAGGTATGAAACTATTTCTTAAAGGAGATAGATGCTATACAGATCAATGCGCGATAGTTAAAAGAAATTATGCACCAGGACAACACGGACAATCAAGAAAAAAGGTAACAGAGTATGGAATGCAGCTTAGAGAGAAACAGAAAGTTCGTAGATTCTATGGAATTTCTGAATCTCAAATGGTTAAATATTTCATTATGGCAGATAAAATGAGAGGAATAACAGGTGAAAACCTACTTAAAATACTTGAATTAAGATTAGACAATGTAGTATACAGAATGGGTTTTGCATCATCAAGGGCAGAAGCTAGACAATTAGTTACACATGGTCATTTCTTAGTCAATGGTTCAAAAGTAGATATACCATCTGTGATTCTTTCTGTTGGAGATATTGTTGAAATCAAAGAAAGAACTAGAGGTAGTGAAAAGATTAAAGATTTAGCAGCAAATCATAATGGCAACACTGTTAAATGGATAAGTGTGGATATTGATCAATTAAAGGGTAGCATAGTAGCTGAGCCAACTAGAGAAGATATAGATATACCAGTAGAAGAACACTTAATCGTTGAGTTATATTCTAAATAATAGCATTCATAACAAAATCAGTTGCCCTCGTACTTTAACAAACCAAATTTTAAGGAGGGTTAATGTTAATGATAGAAATTGAAAAGCCAAGAATTGAAATTCTAGAGTTGAGCGATGATGAGAGTTATGGAAAATTTATGGTAGAACCTCTTGAGAGGGGATACGGTACGACCTTGGGGAATTCATTAAGAAGAGTACTATTATCTTCATTACCAGGTGCAGCAGTCTCTTCAATAAAAATTCAGGGAGTGTTACATGAATTTTCAACTATACCAGGTGTACTAGAAGATGTACCAGAAATAATATTAAATATAAAAGGTCTTGCTGCAAGGATATATACTGATGAACCTGTGACCTTAAGAATTGAGGCACAAGGTTCTCAGATTGTAACAGCAGGAGATATTATTACAGGTCCAGATGTGGAAATTATTAATAGGGATCATCACATTGCTACCGTAAATGAAGATGGTAATCTATACATGGAACTTGAACTAGTAAAGGGTAGAGGTTATGTAGTAGCCGAGAGAAATAAGAAGGAAGGTCAGCCAGTGGGTGTTATACCTGTTGATTCAGCATTTACTCCGGTGAAAAAGGTCAACTTTGCAGTAGAGAATACAAGAGTAGGTCAGATTACTGACTATGATAGATTGATTCTAGAAGTATGGACAAATGGAACAATGAATCCTGATGAGGCTACCTCATTAGGAGCAAAAATACTTACAGAACACTTAAATCTTTTTATCGGGCTAACTGAACATGTTAGTGAAGTAGAAATAATGGTAGAAAAAGAAGAGGACAAGAAAGAGAAAGTCCTTGAGATGACTGTTGAAGAGTTGGATCTTTCAGTACGTAGCTATAACTGCTTGAAGAGAGCAGCTATCAATACCGTAGAAGAATTAACACAAAAGACTGAAGAAGATATGATGAAAGTAAGAAATCTTGGTAAGAAATCCCTTGAGGAAGTACAAAGAAAGCTTGCTGAATTAGGATTAGGTCTAAAGAAGTCTGATGAGTAACAAGGCATGAAGGAGGGATAAATGTGACAACGTTAAGAAAACTTGGTCGCCCTACAGATCAAAGAAAAGCAATGCTTAGAAACCTAGTAACATCCTTGTTGAGAACCGGAAAAATAGAAACAACAGTTACTAGAGCTAAGGAAACAAAAAGAATGGCAGATAAGATGATAACCTTAGCAAAAAGAGGAGATTTACATGCTAGACGTCAAGTTTTAGCTTATGTATACGACGAAGATGTAGTAAAAAAACTATTTGATGAAATAGGACCAAAGTATCAAGAGAGAAACGGTGGCTACACAAGAGTATTAAAAGTTGGACCTCGTCGTGGAGATGGGGCAGAAATGGCTATATTAGAATTAGTATAAAGGGTAGGGGATTAAGTTTAAGCTTAGTCCCTTTCGTTATATTTGCTTTAGCAAATATAACGATGCACAATTCACAGTTCACAATTCACAATTGAAAGATAAAGTTCGAAAACTGAATTTTTTAGGATAAGGGCTTTTATTGCTAGGAATAGAGTTTGCCATTAATCATTAAATTGTGAATTGTAGATTGAATAAAGGGTATCATTATGTTATATTATACTAGGATTAAATTAATCAAAGTAGTTATGAGTTATTTAAAATTGTGAACTGTGCATTGTGCATTGTGAATTGAATAGAGGGATGATACGATGATAAAGATAGAAGATGTTACCTATGAATATAAATCATTAATAGACGATAGTATTCAACAGGCTGTAAAAAACTTGAGCATAGAAGTCAAAAAGGGAGAATTTTTAGTAATTCTAGGTCACAATGGCTCTGGTAAATCTACTTTAGCTAAACTCATGAATGGGCTTATAATGCCTACACGAGGAGATATTTTTGTGATGGATATGAATACCAAGGATGCAGAAAAGATATGGGATATAAGAGCAAAAGCGGGTATGGTATTTCAAAATCCAGATAATCAAATAGTAGCTACAATAGTAGAAGAAGATGTTGCTTTTGGACCAGAGAATTTAGGAATACCTCCATTAGAAATAAGAGCTAGGGTAGATGAAGCTTTAGAAGTAGTAGAAATGACAGAATATAAAAAACATGCCCCACATCTTTTATCAGGAGGACAAAAACAAAGAGTAGCCATTGCAGGAATATTAGCTATGAAACCGGACTGCATTATATTAGATGAACCAACTGCAATGTTAGATCCCATAGGCAGAATAGAAGTAATGAATACAATAAAGAAATTAAATAAGGTTGAGAATAAAACAATAATATTAATTACTCACTACATGGATGAGGCTGTAGAAGCTGATAGGATACTTGTAATGGAACAAGGTGAAATCGTTATGGAAGGGACACCTAAGGAGATATTTAAGCAAGTAGACAAGGTTAAAGAGCTAGGATTAGATGTGCCGCAAGTAACTGAATTGGTATATGAATTAAGAAAAGAAGGATTAGATTTAAAAGAAGATATACTATCTATAGAAGAATTGGTGGAATTGCTATGATAATGAAAATAAATAATTTAAATTATATATATAATGCCAATACTCCCTTTGAAAAAAAAGCCCTTGATAACATAAATTTAGAGATAAATGAAGGAGAATTTATAGGACTAATAGGTCATACAGGTTCTGGAAAATCTACATTAGTGCAACACCTAAATGGATTAATGAAGCCAACTTCAGGAGATATAATAATAGATGGAGTGAATATAACAACAAAAGACGCAAATTTAAAAGAAATTAGGCAAAAAGTAGGTCTTGTATTTCAATATCCAGAACATCAATTATTTGAAGAAAGTATCTATAAAGATATTGCCTTTGGTCCTAGAAATTTAGGACTTAATGAAGAAGAAATCCATAATAGGGTAAAAGAATCCATGGAATTAGTAGGACTAGACTTTGATGAATTAAAAGACAGATCTCCATTTGAATTAAGCGGTGGACAAAAGAGAAGAGTGGCCATAGCCGGAGTAATAGCTATGAAGCCTAAAATACTAGTTTTAGACGAACCAACAGCAGGACTTGACCCAAGTGGTAGAGATGAAATATTGGGGGAAATCCAAAAACTTTATGAGCAAGAGGGCATTACTATAATACTGGTATCCCATAGTATGGAAGATGTGGCAAAGTTGGTAGATAGAATTCTTGTAATGCATAGAGGTAAATTAGAAATGGATGGCAAAACTAGAGAAATTTTTAGAAGAGCTGATGAATTAGAAAGTATAGGCCTAGGAGTTCCACAAATAACAAAGTTTATGAAAGTATTCAGAGAAAAGGGAAATGATGTTAAAGATGATGTATTAACAGTAAATGAAGCTAAAGAAGAAATACTAAAGTTTTTAAGGAGAAAGAAAGATGCTTAAGGATATAACCATAGGTCAATATTTTCCTGGGGATACTATAATTCATAGGCTAGACCCAAGAATAAAGATAATTATAATTTCATTGTTTATAGCATCATTATTTTTCATTAATAGTTTTATTCCATATGTATTTATACTAGGTTTTATCCTTATGATAGTTAGGATATCAAAAGTACCTCTAAAATTTATTTTAAAAGGGATTAAACCACTTTTATTCATTATACTAATAACTTTTACAATAAATATTTTTATGACTAAAGGAGAAGTATTATTTGAAATAGGGCCTTTGGCTGTAACTAAAGAAGGATTATATTTAGCTGTTTTTATGGCACTAAGACTAATCTTCTTAATTACAGGAACTTCACTTCTTACACTTACTACATCGCCTATAGCTCTGACCGATGGGATAGAAAAATTACTATCTCCATTCAAAAAAATTGGACTACCAGCCCATGAATTAGCTATGATGATGACTATAGCTCTTAGGTTTATTCCTACGCTGTTAGAAGAAACAGATAAGATAATGAAGGCTCAGATGGCTAGGGGAGCTGATTTTGAATCAGGAAATATACTAAGCAGAGCCAAAAACCTAGTACCTTTATTAGTACCATTGTTTATAAATGCATTTAGAAGGGCTGATGAATTGGCTACTGCAATGGAAGCGAGATGTTATAGAGGTGGAGATAATAGAACTAGATTGAATGAATTAAAGCTAAAGAGAATAGATATACTAGCGCTAATATCTATGACTATGTTTTTTGGGTTTATTATAAGTACTAGATATATATAGAGGTAGATATGAAAAATATTAAACTTACTATTGAATATGAAGGTACAAACTATTCAGGGTGGCAGAAACAAGAAAATGCAATAACAATACAAGAGAAAATAGAGGAAGCAATAGAAAAGGCGACTAAAGAAAAAGTAAAACTTATTGGTTCTGGAAGGACAGACGGAAAGGTCCATGCATTAGGACAAGTTGCAAATTTCTTAACTAGTTCAAATATTCCAGGAGAGAAATATAAATATGCTTTAAAGTTTTTGTTACCTGAAGATATTACTATTATAGAATCAGAAGAAGTAGATTTAAAATTTCATTCAAGATTTGATGCTATAAAAAAAAGATATAAATATATAGTCTATAATGGAGAACTGCCAAGGGCTATATATAGAAATTTTTCTTATCATGTGCCCTACGATATTGATATAGACGAAATGTTTCATGCTTCAAAATATTTGATAGGAACCCATGATTTTGCTACATTTATGGCTGCAAATTCAGATGTAAATAGTACCATCAGAACAATCTATAATATATCAATAGAAAAAAACAAAGATTTAATAGAATTTAATATAGAGGGAAATAGTTTTTTACGAAACATGGTAAGGATAATAGTAGGTACATTGCTTTACGTTGGATATGGAAAGATAAAAAAACAGGATCTACCAAAGATAATCTTAGATAGAAGGAGAGAAGGGGCAGGACCAACAGCCCCGCCACAAGGATTATTTTTAGAAAAAGTTTTTTATAATCCATAGGAAAGTTCTCACTTGTTCTTTTTAAAAAAAGAACTTGACCTATATGGATTTTAAGAAAAGCTACTTTTTAACGCGTCGATAGACGCTTTTCTTATAACGAATGGGAAGGTTTTAATTTATTCTTATTTTCAGAAAGAACTTAGCCTATATGGATTTCAAAAAAATTATCTATAATATTTTGATAAAAACTTTTTATACTATTAAAAAACGTCTTGACATAGATAATTACTTGTATTAGAATATATTAGAGTGTTTTAAAAAAGCCCCGGAACTTTTTTAACCTTGACTACTCAACGTTGGTATAAGGAGGGAAAATGATGAAAAGCTTTATGGCTAAAACAAACGAAGTTGATAGAAAATGGTATGTAATAGATGCAGAAGGCAAAGTGTTAGGAAGATTAGCTACAGAAGTAGCTACAATATTGAGCGGGAAAAACAAGCCAATATATACTCCTCATGTAGACACTGGTGATTTTGTTATTATCATAAATGCAGAGAAAATCAAATTAACTGGTAAAAAGTTAGAACAAAAAAGTCATTTCTACCACACTGGATATCCAGGAGGAGGAAGAGAAATATCATATAAGAGAATGATGGCAGAAAAACCAGAAATGGCTATCGAATTAGCAGTAAAAGGAATGCTTCCTAAAAATAGTTTAGGAAGAAAGATGATTAAGAAGTTAAAAGTTTATAGTGGAACTGAGCATAATCACGAAGCTCAACAACCTGAAATATACGAATTTTAATGCTCACGAGAAAGGAGGACTGTAAGTGGCTAATATACAATTTTTTGGAACAGGAAGAAGAAAGACTTCTGTAGCAAGAGTTAGATTAGTACCAGGGAACGGTAATATTACTATAAATAAAAGAGATATCGGAGAATATTTCGATTATGAAACTTTAAGAGTAATTGCAAGAGAACCACTTGTTATTACTGAAACTATGGATAAATATGATGTTTTAGTAAATGTTGAAGGTGGTGGATTCACAGGTCAAGCTGGTGCAATTAGACATGGTATAGCAAGAGCACTAATAGAATCAGACCAAGAGTTAAGACCTATACTTAAAAAAGCAGGACATTTAACAAGAGACTCAAGAATGAAAGAAAGAAAGAAATACGGTCTTAAGAAAGCAAGAAGATCACCACAATTTAGTAAGAGATAATTGGTGTCGACTTACAAAAGAGTCGGTTCAAAATTACAAAGTTTGTTCACGAAAGATACAGAGCGTCAGACTGGGAAACCAATCTGGCGCCTTTTATTTGTGCAAAAGAATATCCCCCCCGCCACAAACATCCCAGATAACCAAACAACTTTTTCCCCCGCAGCCCAGTAAAATCAATATATATAAAAATATAAGTAAATACCTCCCCTATGCATATCGCACTTACATCTCATATAATTGTTCCTATTTTTCCACGAGCAAACTTTGTCATTCTTCACTGCTCACGAGCAAACTCGCTTGTCATTTTCTCATTTTTTATCTCTTTTTTTCTATTTTTTAAGTAAATGCAACCCACGAACAATCTTTGTCACTCAATGTTACGTATGGGCGAGATGCATTGCAACCACTCGCTTACCAGACGAGCAAACTTTGTCACTACGTGAGCAAACTCGTGTGTAACTGGACATAGTAGAAAAAATAAAAAGTATAAAAAATAGAGTGAATTTCTAAAAAAACTTCTAATATCTATCCCTTTGTTTTTAGATAAAATAATATAATAAGAAATATTTAATAGACAATATATATTGAAATCTTTTATATTCTACGTTAACATCACATCCAAGAAGTATGAAAGAAAGGAAGATTTATATGGCGAAAAGAGATACTACTTGGACTGTGGCTAAGTATAAAAGGTTTTTATCTGAAAATCGTGGTAGTGGTGAGTTAGCCTCTTACAAGCCTTGGCTTTCAATACAAGACTTTCCGTCAAAGGGCAGGGTATCACGTGTGAAAGGCTGGAAAACTAATAGAATACATCATTTCTTTTCAGATATACAAACGAAATGTTTCTATATGTTCGAATGGGACAATGAGGTGGTAGATATTAGAGAACATTATCCACTTTTAGATTTAGTAGAGGTAGTGAAAGAGAATAAAGACATTAAACAAGAATTCTTTACTAATGAAGAGCCTCCATATATTCTTACTACTACATTCCTGCTTACTTTAAAGAATCATAAAAATGTTGCAAGGTCAGTAAAATCATCAAGCGAGTTAGAGAAAAAGTCTGTATTAGAAAGACTAGAAATAGAAAGACGATATTGGGCAGCAAAACAAGTTGATTTTGGAATAATTACTCAAAAAGAAATCCCTATTAAAATGGTAAAAAATATAGAGTGGATACATCAGAGTCTATATACCTATGAAGAAAGGGGTTTAACTAAAAATTTATTGGAGAATTATTGTAACATTCTAATTGATAAATTTAGAGACAGTAATTATTCAATAAGGAAAATAACTTCAGATTTTGATAAAGAAAATAATGTATCTGATGGCACAGGGCTATACATATTTAAATATCTTTTAGCATCAAAATTTATAACTATTGAAATGAATGAATCAATAGATATAACAAAAAGTAATCCGAAAATAATCATTGATTGGAGTGCAAGATATGCTTCCAATCAATAGTGTGATTCTATTTGAAACAAACCAATGTAAAAGATATGAACGAATTCTATACTATTATAAAGATGTAATCTATCTAATAGATATTTACGGTAATTCAATGCCTACTACAGTTTCAGAAACCTTTATTCAGAATGGATTAAATGATGGCACTATATTTGTTTTGGAAAATGAACCATATATAATAATTAAAGAAGAAGAGGATATCCTGCCTAAACATAAAGCCATAAGAGATAAGGCTTATAATGCCATTAAAGACATTGTTACTATTGAACCTGACATATACATCCCTGATAAGCGAGTGAAACTTGTTAGAGAATATGTTGATAGTATTCACGAAGCAACTGTTATGAGATATTTAAAGCGGTTTTGGCAGAGAGGTATGCATAAAAACTCCTTACTACCTGACTATTATAAATGTGGGAAGACACAAGGTGATAAAGTAATCAAGAATACTTTTATTATTACCCCAGAGACGGTAAAAATTTTCAATGCTGCTCTTAATAGATTTTATTATAATTCATCCCAGAAGACATTGACATTAACCTATGAACTTATGATTAAGGAATACTTTAGTGAAAATGGAATAGTAAATGATGATATTCCAACCCTAAGACAATTCAGATATTGGTTTAATAAGGAAAGAAATATCAAAAAGGAAGTATCAACTAGACAAAGTGCAAAGCGATATGAGTTACAACATAGGGGACTTACAGGGTCTTCTACTGAAGAAGCATTTGGTCCAGGAGCAATATTCCAAATAGATGCAACTGTGGGGGATGTATATTTAGTGTCCCAATATAATCGCAATTGGATTATAGGAAGGCCAGTTATCTATACTGTTATGGATGTATTTTCACGTTGTGTCGTAGGAATTAATATATCTTTGGAAGGACCCAGTTGGATTGGAGCAAGTATCGCCTTAATCAATGCTGCTACTGACAAAGTGTCATTTTGCAGGAAGTACGATATAGAGATTAATAATGATGAGTGGAATTATTGTAGTACTCTTCCAGAAGCAATTATAGCAGATCGAGGTGAATTAGAAGGACAAAATATAGAATCTTTAATAACAGCCTTTGGAATAAAAATTCTTAATACTAGTCCTTATAGAGGTGATATGAAAGGAATTATCGAGAGGTATTTTGATACACTAAATCAACATACAAAACCGCTTCTGCCCGGAGTAATCAAAAGCCAGTATCGTGAAAGAGGAGAGCAAGATTATAGGCTCTCAGCAACTCTTGATTTAAAACAATTTACTCAAATTATAATTAAATGTGTATTATATCACAACAATCACCACTATTTAAATAATTATACCAGAAGTGAAGATATGATTGCAGACGGAGTAGAGCCCATACCCAAGTTAATTTGGGAGTGGGGCATTGCTAATCGAACAGGACGGTTAAGAACAGTCAATGAAGATTTATTGAAACTAAATCTATTACCAAATGACAAAGCAACTGTAACACAGCACGGGATAAAATTTAAAGGTATGCTTTTTGGTTCTAAAATTTCAGTAAAGGAACGATGGTTTGAGAAGGCAAGAAACAATGGGGCTTGGAAAGTTGACATATCATATGATCCAAGAGATATGAGTTATATTTATATTAAGCACGAAGATGGTAGAAAGTTTGATAAGTGTTTTTTACTAGAACATCAGTCAAGATACAGGGAAAAAGCAATTGAAGAAATAACCTATCTACTAGAATATGAGAAGATGCAGGCTAAAGTCTCAAAGAAGGTAGAATTGCAAAATAAGATAAATTTATTAGAAGACATAGAGAATATTATAGAGCAGGCAAAAGATGATACTAAAAATGAAGTTGAAGAAGGTATAAGTAAAAAGAGGCGTATTCAGAATATCAGAGATAATCGTAATTTTGAGAAGCAACAGGAGAGAAAGCAAAATATTATCGAAATAAGACCAGAAGAGCCTAAGATAGTAGTTGAAGAAAAATCCTATGGCGATACAGAACAGGATATGGTTGAATTACTATTAAAAGCACAAAAGGAGGGAAAAGACCGTGCGGGATTTGATACATAATGCAGAGTACAAGGAGCAGATTATTTCAGAATACAAAGGAAATCCATTTATAGAAGCATTACCTGAAATTACATCTTCAAATGAAATAGTATCAAAGATAGCATATTTTCCTCCCTATGATAAAGAGGAAAGACAGTTAGATAGTCAATACAGAGCCCATCTTGTTGGGCGTTTATATGATGTCTTTCAGCCTCTAATGATACATTTAGATTTAGAAAGCAGAATAGGTAGGGTTATACGGCAAGGATATATAGGGAGAAATATATTGGATAAAGCCTATGTTTCAAACCATTATCGTAGCACCGCAGGCTCTTTCACACTTTTAGGAGTCTCAGGTATGGGGAAAACCACTGTTGTAAATAGGATATTAACAATGTATCCACAAGTTATTGTCCATAGCAAATATAAAGATAGAGAACTTTCAAGATATCAGGTAGTTTTCCTAAGACTAGAATGCTCTTACGATGGAAGCATTAAAGGATTATGCTTATCATTCTTTAATAAGATTGATGAAATACTAGAAACTGACTACTATTCAAGATTTGGCAGCGGTAAACTTTCGGTTGATAATATGCTTGTCGCTATGTCTAATATAGCCAAAAATATTTCATTAGGTCTTTTAGTAATTGATGAGATACAAAACCTTAGTAAATCCAAATCTGGAGGAGCCGATAGAATGTTGAACTTCTTCGTTACCCTAGTTAATACTATAGGATTGCCAGTATTGTTAATCGGGACTCCTGAGGCTATGGGGGTATTACAAGGAAAGTTTAGACAGGCTAGGAGGGGCTCAGGACAAGGAGATTTGGTATTTGAAAGGTTAGATAATGATATCAACTTTAAATTACTTATAAACGCAATATGGGGCTATCAATGGACTAAAAAACCTACTGCATTGACTGACGAACTGATAGATACTCTATATGACCAATCCCAAGGAATAATTGATATAACAGTAAAACTTTATGTCCTTGCTCAAACAAAAGCAATTTCAAGTGGAAAAGAGACTATAACCCCTGAATTAATCAAACAAGTGGCTGACGAAAGTTTAAGGTTAGTAAAACCAATGTTAAATGCTCTTCGTACAGGGAATGTAAGGGAGATGGCAAAATATCCTGACATATACACTGGAAATATTGATTTGAATTATGAGGAGTCGCCTAAAGATAAATTTGTAATACCCACTACTCCTAAACCATCTGAAGTAGAAAGTGATGAAAAGCCAGTAAAAATTAAAACAAAGAAGATACCTCCAAGTGCAGAAAATGATATTAGAGTTATAGTACAAAATGATGTAGGAAAAGGATTAACTACCTATGAGATATTAAAAAATTACGGATTAATTAAAGGATTTGAAGTTGTATGATGACATTTTTTCCTACACCGTACCGAGATGAGATACTATATAGTGTTTTTGCTAGATATCACGATAAAAGTCCAAACTTTAATGGTAGTGAAACTGCAAGAGATCTATTTAATGTAAATCGTATAGTGTGTAGTCTGGAGTTCCCAACACTATTGGCTAATTTGCTCCAAAATATGCCCTTAAATAGTCCTTATGATGCAGACAGGCTAATAGTCGAACATACACTATTTCCGTTTTATACAGCCTTTTTAAGGCTCGAGGATAGGAGTATAATAAGACAGTATATGTTATATGGAGATGTTGAGATATATAATAAAATTACAAGTATTATAAACCCATTGGCTGAAAATAAATTCTTAAGATTTTGCCCAAAATGTAATGAAGAAGATTTAGAGAGATATGGCGAATTATATTGGCATAGGATTCACCAGATGAGAGGTATCTATATTTGTCCCATTCATAAAACACCTATTTATTCTAGTGGTGTATCATTTGAAGAGAATAAATATAGATACGTAGCAGCAACTGAGAAAAACTGCATTGTTGAAAGTGAGATTGTGTATGAACCTAAAATCTATGAGAAATTACTGCTCATTGCAGAGGATATGCAATGGATTTTGAATAATCCTGAAATTAAAACAAACATAAAGGAGCAGTATCTTGATCAGTTAAAGATATTAGAGTATGCTACAGTGAATGGAGGTATACGCCAGAAAAATCTTATTACTGATTTTGAAGCCTTTTGGAGTGATGATATACTTCAAATGACACAAAATACAATCACTAAAACTAATAATTGTAATTGGCTTTTTAAGATGGGATGGGACAAGGCAACTATAGAAGATCCATTAAAGCATATATTATTTATGAGGTTTTTAGGTCTAACTCCAGATGTACTATTTAACCATAATATAGAGTATCTTCCTTTTGGTAAAGGACCATATCCTTGTTTAAATCCTGTTTGTGTGCAATATGAAAATGAAGTAATTGGGAATGTAGAAATTAGGAATAGTTATAAAACTAAAAGTCCAATTGGATATTTTACTTGTCCAGAATGTGGTTTTTCTTATTTAAGACGTGGTCCAGATAAGAAAATAGAAGATAGATATAGGTATTCAAGGATTGTGGATTACGGGGATTATTGGAGAGAAGAATTAATTCGATTATTAAAATATAATAGCGTGCCAAAGGTTGCAAAGATAATGGGGACAACACATACTACAGTTTATGATTATATAAGGCGATTGGGAGTTAAAAAGTAATTGAAGCATTGATTTGACAAATATCTCAAAAAATATTGATATAAATATTTGACAAATGAAAAATGTTGAGTTAATATTTAAGCATAAAAAACTAGAGATTTCATAATTAATGATTTATTTGTCAATAGGTTGATAAATATCTTTATAAGATATGTAACTAAACTGTAATGTTACTTAGCAAGAAATTGTGGTAATATATATATATAATATACAAAGCAAAATATTTTTTTATCGATTAGGTACAGACAATTAAATAATTAATAAATAAAGAATTCTAACAGAGCAAAATTTATTCAGTGTTATTTGACACTGGTGTTTTGCTCTGTTTTTGTTTTCTTAAAAGGAGGTGTAACCTAGTATGAAAATAAAAATGTTGTGACTGTTTGGAAAGGAGGTTGAATAAATGGCAATTATTTATGCTAATGAAAAAACAGGGGTCATAGCAAGAGCATCAGATTTAACTGGTATTAAAGAATTAGCAGAAGATCTTGGTTTTAAGATACTGATTAATAATTATAGGTCTTTCTTCTATGGGATCTATAGAAGATTCAATTCTGAAACAAAAAAATATGAATTCAGAAAAGTATCTAAAATTAACGAGGAGAAAGAACAAGTGCTCTTAAAGGAAGGATTTGAAAAGATAAAAGATGCTTATAGTAATCAAATTCCAAAGGAATTCTTATGGAATACCCATATTAGAAAATAGAATCTAAGGAGGAGTTAAATGTCTAGCAAGGTTTATGAGTATGTAAAAAAAGAAATTAAGATGTTTAATTTTCAAAGTGGACAATCTTGGATGAATGAAGAAAAAATTATTAAAGTATTAGGAAAGAAGTTCACAAACCAAGATTTATATGAAGTATTAATGTGGAGATTTGTAGTTGAGGAAAATAAAATAATTGCATATGATTTGGAAAACAGAAAGAGAATCATTTGTAATATAACAGATTATGACACATTAGAGGGTGTAAGAGAAGACTTTATTTCAATCGCAGGATGCTACTTATGGGGTGTTTTTTATGATGAACAAAATCGCCCAAGGCTAGAACTATATTTAGATGAGATACACAAGGAATCAGGATTACTGGATTTTATATTTGCTTTGCTGCAGACAAGTGTAGAGTCTTATTTAAGAAGTAGAATTTAAAGGAGGTAAATAAATGGAGGAAAACAGATTCATTTTAAAAGATATTGATTACGATGAAGAGATAGCAAAAATGAATTTACAGAAAATAAGAAATTTAAGTGACTCTCCATATGAATACACTACATCCGAAGATTTTTGCTATGAATATGGCTACTTCTTTGATTTTTATGAATGAAAATATTAATTAATATGTATTAGTTTGTGTTGTTTTTCGAAAGGAGTGTTTTTAATGAGAAAAATAATTAATAAGAAAGTGTATGACACTGAAACTGCTGAATTTGTGGCTGAATACCATAATGGTTATTTCAGAAGCAATTTTCGTTATGAATATGAAGGGCTATATAAATCAAAAAAGGGGCAATTTTTCATTCACGGTATTGGGGGAGCATTGTCAAAGTACAGTGAGTCATATGGGAATGGTAGAACAGGGATAGAAACAATAGTTTTGTTAACTAAAGGAGAAGCCCTTGAATGGTTATCAAAACATAATAAATTAGCAGAAATTGAGAAATATTTTTCTGATATTATTCAAGAAGGATAAGTACTAATCACAAATATTAAAGATTATAAATCATTATAACAGGGCAAAAAATGAAATATCAATAGTATGTAACATAATACCAAGAAAGCATTCTAATAAAGCATAAAGAAAAAAATAATTATAGTATTCTAACATAGCAAGCCCTTTGTTTTTAAACAAAGGAGGGCGTGCAATGAAAGTTAGGATATCATTAGATACACAAACTTTTAATAAGAAACCAACAAAATTAGAAACGGCTAATATATCAAATCGAATAGCCAAATGTATTGAAGAGTTAGAGATTAGCAAATTTGCAGACTATGTTGTTCAACCATTTGGAAGAAGTTTTTCAGGTGCTATATTCAATAATGGTATAAGAAGCAACACTTCTTGGACCTGTCAACAAGTATTTGCTTTAGATATAGATAATGGAATTTCTGTGGAAGAGTTATTAGAAAGGTGTAACCAGTATAATCTATTTCCTAGTTTTATATATACAACATTTAGTTCTAAAAATAACGATAAATTCAGGGTAGTATTCGTACTAAATGAAATCATTTATGATATAAGAGTGAGGAATTTTATACAAAAAGCATTGATGAAAATATTTCCTGAGACTGATCCTATGACAAGAGATGCAGCAAGAATGATGTTTGGAGGTAAGAAGATTGTTTACAGGGGTTATGATAATGTAATAACAGTACCAAATTTGTACCTCGCAGTGTGTACTGCCATTAGAAATAGTTCAAATCCTAGTAGAGATATGAATTTATTCTGTAAGTCTGTGGGAATAAACATTCTAAACGGTTATCCAAGGATTTCAATATTTAATGATGAAAAAGATATGACTAAGTATGAAGAGGGAGAAAATGTTTATAATTCTATGACTAAAAAAAAGGCGGATCCCTTTAATAATAGTAGTAAATGTGTGAAAAATAGTCATTGGAATTATATTATTTACTTTAGCAAAGGTAATACGGAAGATTACTATTTTACAATAGAAAATGAATTTGATTTTAAATTTGACATAGATAAAACTAAAGAGAAGAGATCTATAATAAGGGATTACTCTTTTGAAGATTTATATGATAATTGTAGATTATATCGGGAAGCAATTGTAGGAAAGTATTGGTTGTATCATAATGAGATGTTTGGATTAATGACTAATCTTCTACAAATTGATGGAGGTTCTGCTAAAGTAAAGGAGATTATAAATAGTAGGACAGAGTATTCAAGCAAAATAGATAGTTGGAATGCGATGAAAAATCAAATTATAAAGGCAGATTATGCACCTTGTCATTGTGATAACTTTTGTCCTTTTAAAGACGAGTGTATTCATAGTTATAATTTAATTTTTCAAGGGAAATTGTTTCGTGGTATGATTATGGTTATGGGAGAAAGAAAAACAAAATCTCTTCAACAGGCAAAAGAAGAGTTAGAAGATACTTTTAATCATATAATAGATAGTGATGAAAAAGGTATTTTTATAATTAAGGCTCCGACAGGAATTGGAAAAACTGAATTATATATTAATGCCTGTAACGATAGAAATCTAACAATTGCGGTACCTACTCACAAACTAAAAGATGAAGTTAGTCAAAGATTATATGAAAAAGGCGTACAACACTATGTGACTCCAGAATTACCAGAACTAAGTAGAGATGACAAAATAAAAATTGAGAGACTCTATAATACAGGATCATATAAAGCAGCGAATATATATCTTAAAAATTTGGCTAGAGATAATGAAGAAATTAAAGAATACTTAAGAAAATTAAAGAAATCTCAAGATATTAAGAATCAGACTATAATAACCACACATCAGAAATTATTATCGTACAAGGATTTTAATGATACAGTTATAATAGATGAAGATATTATTCTTAATGCTATGTTTCCTATGGATAAAATGTTAATAGGAGAATTTGCACTGATTTATGCTAAAATAGCAGGAGTATCTAAGATTGATGCTGCCAAAAAGACAGTGTTAAACATATTGAACGAAATTAATAATGCTCCAGAGGGAATTATTCAAGAAACACCCTCATATTTTATGTGGTTTGCCAAAGAAATTGAAGATATTATTGTTAATGATAGTGGCATAAAAACAAATGTTTTAGGCTTTTTAAATTCCAGTTGTTATGTGAAAACTAGAAGTTATAAAAATACAGAATATATATTTTTTATTAATAAACGTAATTTGCCATTAAATAAAAAAATAATTATCCTAAGTGCTACTATAAATGAAAATATAGCAAAGCAAGTATTTGGAACTAATATAAACTTTTATGATATTGGGGAAGTGAAACAAGAAGGTCAAATATTACAAATAACCAATAAAAGTTTTAGCAGATACTCAATCAATAGAGACTATGATGCAATGCAAAATCTTGCTGTGGAGTTAATAAATCAGCATAATCCTAATAGTTATGTTATAACCTATAAGGGAATATTTGATGATATAAGTGATCCGGATTGGAATTTTTTTAATACTGCTGGACGAGATGAACTTTCTGGTAAAAATATATCAATTATAGGTACTCCACATATAAACCCCTTACGATACTTTCTATTTAGCAGTGCATTAGGATATAAAGTAAGAATTGATGACTGTATTATGTCTTACCAGCCTGTAAGTAGGAGAAATTATAGATTTTATTTTCAAACCTACAGTAACAATGATATGTTGAGGGAAATCCAATTCTATATGATAGAATCAGAGTTAGTACAAACCGTGGGAAGGGCTAGAACATTAAGAAATAACTGTAAGGTTTTAGTGTTAAGTAATTATCCTGTTCCGGGGGCTGAGTTTATTCATATACCTAATAACGAGTTAAAGACATATAAAGAAGGTAATAAATAATTTTAATATGTAATAAATAGACAGGCTGCCACCTGTCTGTTTTATTGCATAGCATTAACAGGGTGAAATTCCAAGACAAGTTCTTCTAGGAAATCTAATGCTCTAAACCACATATCAAGCAATTTTTTATGAGTATTCTCATTTAACTGTGTCTCATTAGTTAATTTTTGCTCTGTAATCTCTTTGTGTAATTGGTCTATTGTTAAGCGTTCTTCTTCTATAATCTTTAAGGCACGGCGATTTTCAATATACGGTTGAACCAAATTGAACTTCTTTTCACAATATGCATCAATAGATTTTATATAATAGTGAAGACTGCAGTAGAACCATCCAGAGATGATTATATTGATATAGTTAACTCTTTTTCCGTCATCATCTAATATAACTTTTAGTAATTCTATCGCCCATTGAATTGATTCGTTTATGAAATCAAGATCATTTTTTTCTATTATTCCATCTTTTAATACCGACTTTAATATATTACGGCTATAGTTTAATTTTTGATAATGTAGTTGTAAAAATTCAACCCAAAGCATACGCTCTTCTGAAAATAACTTCTCATTTCTATCAAATTCTAAGACAATATCCTCCAGTGATGCTAGTAAACAGAAGCACATTTTACGTAAATGATATTCCTTAGATTTGAGCAAATCTAAAGTAAAATTTTCAACATTAATATAATCTTTTATATCGGTAATATCAATTGGAAATCCCATAGGATGAAAACCGCCTCCTTTGTTGTATTATGCGTTACATCATAACATTTTAGAATTAGGATATCAAGTTTAACATATGGCCCTGAAAATGTAACTAGAAGATGGTATACTAAAGTAAAAAATGGAGGGATTCTATTGAAAATAAAAATAATATTAATATTGTTAATGTTTGTGGCAGGGATAGTAGGTGGCGTAGCAGGAGTAATAGAACTATTTGAGATATTAGAAGGGAAGAAGGCGTTCTTTACATTAGGGCTAATCTTAGTATTATTCTTATTTCCAACATTAAAATGTTGGATGAACTTAGGAAAACATAATTGAGGGGCTGCGTATTCGTCTAGATCTTGATATAATTAATATAGTAGTTACTGACATTCCTTTCTTTTGTTTAATATAGATTTGGAGAACCACTGTGAACTTTGTAGTGATGCCTTGTGCAGATATTCCGAAAGTTACATAGTGGTTTTTATATTTAATAACAGATAATAACTGTTACTAATAAATAATAATGGTTGTTAATGATTATTAAAATATATAATCAATAATAACTAGTAATAACAGTTATTAATAGATTATCAAAGAGTTAAACAATAAAGGCTTAACTTCTTCACAAGACATTTATCAAGATTTAATATCTATTATTAACTATTAGGAACAGTTAGCAATAATTAATAATAGATAATAAATATTATTATTGGTTATTAAGACAAAGATATTATTAAAGTGCTATATTGAAAAAAGAGAAATGCTGTATTTTTTTCGTTAGTAAAGAATAATCAATGAAAGAAATAGAAATAAAATGAATTAATTAGATATGATAGCGAAAAGAAGCAAATATAGTATTTATTCATTAAAAATAGCATTAATCAGTTTAATTTCACAAATAATCAGTTTCATATTATTATTAAATTTTCGATAAAAAGTAAAAAAGCATTCAGTATTTAATGGAATATGTATAAATTTTTCGTGATAATATAGAAGATTTTACTAAAATCATTTTTTTCATTTATTTCGTCACGAAAAAAATACCTACTAAAGGACTCATAATAGCAAAAAAAATAAAAAAAAAGAATTAAATAGGAAAATATATGGATATGCATAACATTTAATCATAATGAGTGTATATCGCAATATTTGAAGTTATTTCAGGTATTTTGGGATAAATGCATAAAAAATAAATATGATATTAGAATTCTGAAAAAGCAGGAGTTTAAGTTGATTTGTTTAAGAGATAAGTATGGATTATACACTTATGATAGAGGGTTTATGGAGTTATTTAAGGTTATAAATATCCATAATCTCTTTTCCATACAGATAGCATAATCTAGAGACAAATTAACTAGGGGGTGTTACTATAGTATAAATTATAGCATTATTTATTGCAGTGGTTTGAGTGGTGCAAATCATTTGCAGAATTAAGTCTGTCGGTAGTTATAATCAAAGTAGTGTCATATGTGAAGTCCCTTTAATATTAGTATTAAGCCGGCTTTTTAGCCGGCTACATACTTTTTTAGGGAAATAATCTATAGTAATAGTGTCATTCAATAACCTAAAATACTGAAGGAAGATTATTTTAAATAAACAAGGAGTATAAGTAGTTTTGTTGAATAAGTAAATGTAAATAAATTACTCAAGAAAGATAGAGGAACATAAAGGATATTAATCCATATTATGATTCCTCTTTTTATTTTCAAAATAGAAAGAAGGGATGATAACTTATTTAGGTTCTAAAATGTTCTATCAAAAATTAATCAGGTTCCATTAGGAACTAAAAACAAATGAAAGGGGATTTTACAAATGGAAGAAAGCAATAACATTATTATTGGTATTGATCACGGAAACAAAGCAATTAAAAATATTATTACCCAATACAATAGCGGATTTGTTGAATCAAATACTGCTCCAATTGTTAAACAACAGTTAACAGAATATGATGGAAAGTTTTATTCTATTGCTTCTGATAGATTTCCATTGATGATCAACAAGACTGTTAATGATAAATTCTTTATTCTATCATTGCCATCTATAGCACAAGTTTTAGAAGGGGTTTATAAAGGTAGTAATACGGCAGATATTATACTTGCTGTAGGTTTGCCAATTATACATTACTCTTCTAATAAAGAGCAGTTCAAGAATTACTTTATAAGGAATAATATTGAGTTTACTTATAATGGAAGTCCTTATAAAGTAAATATTAAAGATGCTTATGTATGGGCTCAAGGGTATGCTGGTTTAATGCCCTATTTCAATCAGTATAAAGGTATTTCAAGAATAAACCTCATTGACATCGGCGGTTATTCTGTGGATGCTTTTGTTGTTGAAAAAGGTATCTTAAATATTAAGTCTTGCATAAGTCTTACCTCTGGAGTAGTATATCTGTTCAATGATATAAAGCAAGAGGTGTTAACTTTGGGGATGGAGATACAGGAGGCACAGATTGAGGAGATTTTGATGGGAAGCAATACTTGTTTTATCGATAAAGATTTGAAGGACTTGGTTTGTAGGAAGGCTAAGATATTTACAGAAGAGTTGATAGATAAGTTAAAGGAGCACGGATTTGAAATGAAGATTAATCCAAATATCTTTATGGGAGGAGGTTCATTATTATTAAAGGAATTTATAGAAGATAGAGATAAGTTAATGTATATTGAGTTTTTGGATCAATTTTCTAATGTCCGTGGATATGAGGCACTTACAAGGCAAAGTGTAGAAAAAGGAAGGTGAAGTTGTGAGTTATAAACGTATAAACCTTTCTTTCGATTTAAGAAGAGATCGAGATATGCAAGCATATGCAATACTATCTTCAAAAAAACACAAGACAGATTATGTAGTAGATTTACTGCTTAACAATGAAGGAATAGTTAATCAGAATATTAGTAAAGAAGTAATTAAGCAGGCATTGAGGGAAGTTCTAGGAGAAATGAATATAACTATAGATGAAAATAAGAAAGATAGGGATGAAGACATACCAGAGGAGGTTTTTGATATATTTAAGCAAATCTGATAACTAAAAGGTAAAATGCTATCACTGATAGTGTTTTGCCTTTTAGTTTTTTAGTAGCAGATTACCAAAGATATAATTAGGTATTTACAAAACCTAAATTAATATGATATTATTATTATGCTAAATTGAATATATTTTTTTAAAGTTTTTAAAATAGGTATTACAAATACCTAAAGAAGGGAGTATCTAAAGACTTAATGAACAATTTAGATGAAAACCTATATAGACTTACATTGCAATTGAATGATGATTTTAAAGGTATCATTAACTCTGAAGATGGACTGCTACTTGATTTAGGTTTATTTACTATAGTTTGGTTAGATAAAACTAAAAAAAATTACGGCTGGATTATACCTGATATTCGTAAATTTAAAAATAAAGATAGGGTATCTATTGATTTTTCCCAAGAGTTGATGATGGTAGGACAGGATATAGAAAAAATGAATCCTAAATTTAATGGTATCTTTTCTGAACTCTGCTTTAGTAAAATATATAAAGTTTCTGAAAAGACTTGTTGGAGTCATTTCCAAAAATATTTTAGAGAAGTTTCAGCGATAGATTGTGTCCAAGATACTATAGGAGCCTTCATACAAAGGGTTATGGAGATTTTATTAAGAAAAGATGGAGAACAATTTACCCCTAATAGTATAAGAAGCATTATGGCTAAACTTCTTAATATAGAAGATAATGCTAAAATAGCAGATCCTTTTTTAGGCATTGGAAGTAACTTAATAGAAGTACATAAAAGTGCCACAGAATTAGATTTTAATATAAATAGCATACAGTTCTATGGTCAGGAGAAAAATAGTAAGATTTATTTATTAGCCAAGTTAAATTTTCTATTAAGTGGTGTAAGAAATTTTGATATTAGATTAGGTGACTCTATAAGAAAGCCAGAGTTCATACAAGGAAACACAATGTTGAAAGTAGATTATATACTTTCTGATATACCATTTGGGTTACGCTCTTGGGGATATGAGGAGGCAATGCACGATTCGTATAGCAGATTTAAATATGGCGTGCCAAGCAAGAGTTTAGTAGAGTGGGTTATAATACAGCATATAGTAGCCTCTTTAAAGGATGATGGCAAGGCGGTTGTAACCATTCCTAAAGGACCACTATTTAGAGCAAATGAATACAAAATAAGACAGGGATTTGTGGAAGATGATTTGATTGAATGTATAATTGAACTTCCGGATAATCTTTATGCAACTACTAATATCCCTGTCAATATAGTTGTTTTTAATAAAGATAAACCGTTAAGTAGAAAAGAGAAAATATTACTAATTGATGCAAGTCGAATTGAAGTAAAAAAAGAAAAAGGTCAAAAAGTATTTAGTGAGGAGCAATTAGAATATATTGCCGATATATACCACAGGGGTTTATGTATGGAAGATATTAGTCGGTTCATTATTTGTGATACTGTAAGAAAACACGGATACAACCTGAATTTAATTGAGAATCTCAGATTAGAGGATTTAAAAGATAGATTAACTAATATGATTGAACTGAGAGATGTAGCAGAAAAAATTTTTAGGGGAGTACAGATACCTAAAACTACTTTTGAGCGTGCTAAGAATGGAAAAGATAAGAGTCATTATGTTTTAAACCTGAGTGATATTAACGAGGTTGGGATTACTTTAGACAATAATTCATTGGTAGAACCTCAGCAGCGATGGATAAAAAACTATGAACTTAAACAAGGAGATGTTATCCTATCAGCAAGGGGAACTGTTATAAAGTCTGCAGTAGTTGAAGGAGATTTACCGCCAATTATTGCATCAGGTAATCTTGTAGTTATAAGGTTAAAAAAGAATAAATATAATTCCTATCTACTTAAATTTTACTTAGATAGTCCTTTAGGAAAGACGTTTTTGGAAGGATTACAAACTGGAACATCTGTAAATGTAATAAATTCAAGGAATTTAGAAGGATTAATGATTCCGAAAGTTGATATTCAGGAGCAGGCAAGTTTGGCCCAACGCATTATTGAAAATGAAGAAACCTATAAGGAAGCAATAAGAAAAGCAGAACAACAAAGGGAAACTGCTATACAAAACTTATATCAAGAATTAGGAATAATAAACCAGCAGGTTCAAAATGACACGAAAATATGGAGGAGTTAGTGTATATGGGACAAAGATTAACCTTAGCAAAATTAGAAAGGCTTTTGTTAGAAGCCTGTGATATATTAAGAGGAAAAATGGACGCCAGTGAGTACAAAGAATTTATATTTGGTATGATTTTCCTCAAGAGACTTTCAGACCAGTTTGAAGCAGAAAGAGAAGAATTACGTGAAGATTATGAACAAAAAGGCTTACCAGAGTCATTAATTGATAAGCAACTTAAAATTAAGAATAAATATAAGTTTTTTGTACCTGAGGAAGCAAGATGGGAAAGTATACGTCACTTAAAGTCTAATGTTGGTGATGGTCTTAATAAGGCACTTTCGGCTATTGAAGATGAAAATCCAAATACCCTTGAAGATGTTTTAAAGGGAATAAACTTCAATCGCAAGATTGGTAAAAGGACATTAGACGATACTGTGCTAGTTGATTTTATTCAGCACTTTGATACTATCCCTATGAGAAATGAGGACTTTGAGTTTCCAGACCTTTTAGGATCAGCCTATGAATATCTAATAAAATATTTTGCTGATAGTTCTGGTAAAAAGGGAGGAGAATTTTATACTCCTTCTGAGGTTGTTAGGTTGCTTGTAAATATTATTGAACCTCAGCAACATATGACCGTATATGATCCAACTGTAGGCAGTGGAGGTATGTTAATCCAATCTAAGCAGTATGTTGAAGAGATGGGTGGAGACTCAAGGGATTTGGGATTGTACGGTCAAGAAGACAATGGTGGAACTTGGGCTATTTGTAAGATGAATATGATACTTCACGGGGTTGTTACAGCAGATATTCGTAATGGTGACACTTTAAAAAATCCAATGCACCTTGATGCAGGTGGAGAATTAAAAAAATTTAGCAGAGTCATTGCAAACCCACCCTTTTCTCAAAACTATAGCAAGAGGGATATGAAATTTAAGGAGAGGTTCAGGTTTGGATTCTGTCCGGAAAACGGAAAGAAAGCAGATTTGATGTTTGTTCAACATATGATTGCAAGTTTAAGGGAAGATGGAAAGATGGCCACTATAATGCCTCACGGGGTATTATTCCGTGGTGGAGAAGAGAAGAAAATCCGTGAGGGGATTATTAAAGAGGGGATTTTAGAAGCAGTTATAGGATTACCGCCTAATCTTTTCTATGGTACAGGTATCCCGGCTTGTGTTCTTGTTATCAATAAAGTGGGAGCCAAAGAGAGAAAAGAAGTTCTTTTCATGAATGCTGATAGGGAATATAGAGAAGGAAAAAATCAAAACTCCTTGCGTCCTGAAGACTTGCAGAAGATTATCCACGTATATAGAAATAAAATGCAAGTTCCAAAGTATTCAAGGCTTGTTCCTATAGCAGATTTAGCGAAGGAAGGATATAATTTAAATATACGTAGGTATGTAGATAATTCACCAGAACCTGAACCCCACGATGTAAGGGCTCATTTGTTCGGTGGAATACCTAAAAAAGAAGTACATATTAAGGAAGAAGTATTTACTGCCCACGGATTGGATATATCCCTAATATTTTATGAAAAGGATAAGGGTTATTATTTGTTTAAGGATGAAATAGAAGATAAAGAACAGATAAAGGAAATTATTCAAAAGTCTGATGGTGTAGTGTATAAAGAGAAAGAAATGATATACAAACTTGAAAAATGGTGGGATAAGAGTAAAGAAAGACTTATTAACCTGCCTATTACAAAGGATGTTTTTGCATTAAGGCAGGAGTTTATTGAAACCTTTGTAATAGAGTTGTCTGAAGTTAAAATGTTAGATATGCATAAAATTGAAGGTGTGTTTGTAAGTTTTTGGCACATTGTTGCAACAGATTTGAAATCTATATCTGCTTCTGGTTGGAGTGCAGAATTAATTCCTGACGAAGAAATATTGCAAGCACAATTTCCAGAAGTTCTTGAAAAATTGAGAAATAATAAAAAGAAACTCCAAGAGTTGGAAGTATTGCTTGCTATTAATGAGGAGCCTATTGAGGAAAAAGAAGAAAGTGAAGATTTTGACCAAGATGAAGAAGTAGAAGATGATGTATTTTCAAAAGAGATGGTTTCTGAACTAAAAGAGAGAAAAAAAGAATTAAATGGACAAATAAAGGCTCTAAAGAAGAACGAATTAAAACCTTTGAAAGATACATTGAAGAAAATGAAGAAATTAACTAAGGAAGAATTAGACAATTTAGGCTACAGCATTAATGAAATAGAAGTAAGAGTTGATATAGTAGAAGGAGAGATAATTCTTTTAAATGAGGAAGTTAATAAAATAGATAAACGACTAGAAAAACATACTGCTTTAGAAAATGAAATGAAAACCCTGAGATCAGAAATTAGGGCTATTGAGAAGTCAAGGGATGAATTAGTACAACAGGCAAGAGAACGGATTATGGAAAGTGAAGCAAGAGAACTTATTATAGAGCGTTTTTACTCAATATTAGTAGAGGTATTAAAGCAATATATGAAAGAACATTTGCTAATTATAATTGATGTCGTGGATAATTTATGGGATAAATATAAGATTACCGCAAATAGTATTTTAACGGAACGAGATAAAGAGACTAATAAGTTAAATGAGTTTCTGAAAGAATTGGGGTATATTGTATGAGAGATAGTAATGTAGGAAATATAACTCACTTAGATACGAACATCCTTCCTATAGGGTGGGAATATAAGCCATTATATGAATTATGTGATATAGTCAGTGGGGGAACACCCGATAGATCGAATACTCAGTATTGGGAAGGTGGTGTTATTCCTTGGGCAACTCCTACTGATATAACCAGTGATAACAAGAGGACAATAAAGGATACCAAGGAGTATATTACAGAAGATGGGCTAAAGAATTCATCTGCTAATTTGGTACCAGCAGGTAGTTTATTAATGACTTCAAGGGCTACCATAGGAGAAATTAAGATAAATGAAGTTGAGATGTGCACGAATCAAGGGTTCAAAAATCTTGTGCCAAACGAATTAGTAGATAATTGGTTTCTATTTTATAAAATGAAATTCTATAAAAAAAAGTATGAAGCATTAGGAAGTGGTAGTACATTCTTAGAAGTAAATAAAAAGGATACTGAAAAATTTAGTATATCTATGCCAGTTGAACTTGATGAACAAAATAAAATAAGTAATGTATTATTGACTGTTGATAAGTCTATAGATAATACAGAAGAATTAATTGATAAATATAAAAGTATAAAGCAAGGATTAATGCAAGATTTGTTTAGTAGAGGGATACAACCTAATGGGGAATTGAGACCGAGTTTTGAAGAAGCATCAGAATTATACAAGGAGACAAAGTATGGTTATATCCCTAAAGAATGGGTTCTTGATACTTTTAAAGATATTAGTAGTTTGAGACAAGGCTTGCAAATACCAATATCAAGCAGATATAAGAGTGAAGGACCTAATAGATATATTTATATTACAATTCAATACTTAAACAATATTGGAAATTCCAGTTATTTAGAGTACATTGAATCACCAAATCCAAGTGTTATTTGTAAAAAAGATGATATATTGATGACAAGGACAGGAAATACAGGTCAGGTTATTTCAGGTGTAGAGGGTGTGTTTCACAATAACTTTTTCCTAGTTGATTATAATAGAGAATTAGTTAGTAAAGATTATATAATTTATTATTTAAATAGAGATAAAGTGCAAAATTATATTGCATCAAGGGCTGGAGTAACTACGATACCTGATTTGAAACACAAAGATTTTTATGATCTATTTATACCTATACCAAGTAAACAAGAGCAAGATTTAATTACTAGCAAACTTTGTGAGATAGATAATTTAATTGTTACTGAACAAGTGTATTTAAAAAAATTAGATGAAATAAAACAAGGTCTTATGCAAGATCTCCTTACTGGGAAGGTAAGAGTAAAGGTTTAGGGGGATTGAAATGAGTGAGTATACTTTTGTTGAAAAGCCATTTTTAACTCAACTTCATAATTTAGGTTGGGATATTATTGAACATCCTAATGGAGTTATTCCTACCGACCCAACCGTAAGTTTACGAAATGATTTTAAAGAAGTTATGCTTAAAGATACATTTAAGACTAGTCTTAAAAAGATAAATGCTACAGATTCTGGAATTGAATGGCTTAATGATTCACAATTAGAAGAGTTATATACAGTCCTTTCAGAACATTCACATAAGGAATTACTTGAGGCTAATAAAGAAGTTTTTGAACTGCTGATAGGTAAAGAACGGACAACTGTTGATCGTAATGAAATCACTGGGGAAGAGTATCCATCAATAAAATTTATTGACTTTAAAGAGCCAGAGAATAATGATTTTCTTGCTATTAACCAATTTCGCATTGATACAACAGGAACTGCTAAAAACTTCATTATCCCTGACATAGTTTTGTTTGTAAACGGAATTCCTTTAGGAGTAGTTGAATGCAAATATACTAATGAACATACTTCTAATCCTATGGAAGAGGGAATAAGGCAGTTATTAAGATATAGTAACCAAAGGCTTGAGAGTGAAGGCATCGTTGAAAAGGAAGGAGAAGAAAAATTATTCCATTTTAATCAATTGATGATATCTACCTATGGAGATGAGGCTAGATTTGGAACTATTAGTGCGTCTTATGAACATTATTTGGAATGGAAAGATATTTACCCTTTGAAATACAAGGAGTTTGAACCTCCTTTAGGAGAAGTTCGTTCACAGGAAAAACTCATTCAGGGAATGTTGGCACCAGAGACTTTCTTAGATATAATAAAACATTTTACAGTATTTATGCAGACCAATGACACGACAATCAAAGTCACCTGTCGTTATCAACAGTACAGGGCTGTGTACAAAGCAATTGAGAGATTGCTAAGGGGAGATGATCCGTTCCAGCGTTCAGGAGTTATTTGGCATACACAGGGTTCGGGGAAATCTTTAACTATGGTGTTTTTGGTAAGGAAAATTCGCTCTATTGATGAACTAAAAGAGTATAAGGTGGTTGTAATTAATGATCGCACAGACCTTGAAGAGCAATTAGGTGGGACTATGACTTTAACGGGTGAGACGGTGGATTATGCAGAAAACACTGATGAATTAAAGTCTAAAGGGGCAACACAAACTTCAAATCTTTTAATGGTTATGGTCCATAAATTTCTTGGAAGAGATAATTATATAAAACCTGATGTCCTAGTAAATGCTTTGAAAGTAGCAGAAGAAAGTATGCTACCACAATACACTACATTTGAAGAGATTAATACTTCAGAGAAAATACTTATTCTTGTTGATGAGGCTCATAGAACCCAATCAAGCACACTAGGAATGAATGTATTTAGAGCCTTCCCAAATGCATCAAGAATTGCTTTTACAGGTACCCCACTCATAACTGAAAGACATAAGAAGAAAACTCACGAGACTTTTGGTTCTTACATAGATACTTATAAATTGCAGGATGCCGTAAACGATGGCGCTACAGTACAGATTCTGTATGAAGGTAAGACTGTAGATACTGCTATAAATGAAAGAGCAGAGTTTGACAACAAGTTTGAAGATTTATTTAGAGAAAGAACTGAACAGGAAATACTTTTGATCAAGAAAAAGTATGGTACATTAGGAGATATTTTAGAGGCAGAAAAAAGAATTGAAGCAATTGCAAAAGATATTGTAAAACATTATATAGACAATATCCTGCCTAATGGATTTAAGGCTCAAGTTGTTACAAGTTCAAAACTGGCTGCGGTTCGCTATCAGAAGGCTATCGAAAAAGCATTGCAAGAACGAGTCGCTGAGGAAGAAGCAAAAAGTTCTGTTGACTTAGAACTTTTAAAGCAACTGAAGTTCATTAAAACTGCTGTTGTCGTTTCTTCAGACGGCACTAATGAAGACCCACAAATTACAAGGGTTAGAAAAAATGCTAGAGAAGTGAATGCCATAGATAACTTCAAAAAAAAGTTTGATTATGATGATCCAGATAAGAAGAATACCGGCATTGCTTTTATAATTGTATGCGATATGTTGTTAACAGGATTTGATGCTCCTATCGAACAAGTAATGTATATAGATAAAAAGATGGTAGAGCACAACCTATTACAGGCTATCGCAAGGGTTAATAGGAATGCATCAGGAAAAAGTAGGGGTTATATTGTTGATTATATAGGAATTGGGAATCATCTCCACGAGGCTTTGAAGATTTATGGCGGTGGAGATTATGAAGATACTATTGGTTCAATGCAAGATATAAATACAGAAATTCCAATATTAAGGGACAGATATTACAGGTTATTAGATTTATTTAAATCAAGAGGAATAGATAGAATACAAGAATATGTAGAATATGAGATTACTGACCCAGCAGAGCAATACCAAATATTAGAAGTCTGTATAGATTTACTTGCCGATATCCATATAAGGGCTAGTTTTGATGTTCATTACAAGAAGTTTCTACAAAGTATGGATATTATACTTCCAAATCCTGCTGCCAACAATTATGTTGGGCCTATGAAGGCATTTGGACATATACATAATAAGACACGACATAGATATAAAGATAATTCCTTTAATATTGCAGGTGTTGGTAAGAAAGTCAAAAAATTGATCAATGAACATTTAATATCCTTAGGAGTTGATCCAAAAGTTCCTCCGGTTGAGTTACTTTCAAAGGATTTTAAAGATGCTTTAAATAAGAGTCACTCTACTAAGGCAAAGGCAAGTGAAATGGAACACGCCATAAGAAAGCATTGTAAAGTCAACTTTGAATCTGACCCAATATTATACGAGAGATTTAGCGAGAAGTTGCAAAAGATTATCAATGCTTATAAGGATGATTTAGAAGAAAGATATAACCAATTAATGATTCTATTTGAAGAAATAAGAGAAGGAAGGGGAACAGATAAGGAAACAGAAGGTCTTGACCCTCAATTGGAAGCACCTTTTTATGACCTGCTACTTATTAAGGCGTTCAAAGAAAAGGATAAAGTTACAGAAGAAATTAAAGAGCAATTAAAAATTGTAGTTAAAGATATTGTTGCGCTTATAAGACGAACCATTAAAATTATTGATTTTTGGCATAAAGGGTATGAGCAGGATATGTTAAAGGCAGAAATAGACGATATGCTATTATTTTCTAATATAGATGAAGTAATAGAAGTAAAAGAGCAAATCACTTGTGATTTTATGGAGTTAGCAAAGAGAAAACATAGTGAGTTGGTGAAGTAATGGCACAGTGTGAAGACATACACTATGAATTAAGGCAAAGCAAACGCAAGACTTTAAGTATTTATATTGAACGGGATGGGAGTGTTACGGTTCTTGCACCAGAACATTTGAATATGGAGGAGATTGAAAAAGTATTAGAAGAAAAAAGGTATTGGATTTACTCAAAACAAGAGGAATGGAAATATCTTAATTCCGCAAAGGTTAAAAGGCAGTTTGTTAATGGTGAAGGATTCTTATATCTCGGCAGGTCATACAGGCTAAAGTTAGTTGATGAGCAGGATGAACCTCTAAAACTATATCAAGGATACTTTTGTTTGAGGAAGAAAGATATCCCCTTTGCTGCTGAACATTTTAAAGAATTTTACAGAACAAAGGGAACAATGAAACTAAAGGATAGAGTTGATCACTATAAAGATATGATTGGTGTGAAACCACAGGGGATAAGGGTAATGGAATTAAAATACAGGTGGGCATCCTACTCAAATAATGACATTCTTAATTTCCATTGGAAGTTAATGATGGCCCCAATGACGATTATAGATTATGTGGTGGTACACGAACTGGTCCATTTCCTATATCCAAATCATACCGAGAGTTTTTGGAACGTAGTGGATAAGGTACTCCCAGATTATCTTGAACGTAAGAATTGGTTAAGAGAAGAGGGTGCTGCATTGGATATATAATATAATAAGTAGAAGGAACTGCTGCTATAAATTTAAGTTAAATGTAGTTTATGAATAAACTAGAAATACCAATAGGAAATGTGAATCAAATAAGGGGGAGTCGGGCAGATGAAAAAATACTTATAAAAAGAATTTCTAGGGCATCTATTATTAGTATTAGGAATTATTTTCATAATTAGCCCAGTTTTATTATATTGGTTTATACATAGTAATTATGGTAGATATATTTGGATTATAAATGGTCCATATCCATTTTGTTATTTTGGTGGGGGTCCATTTCAATTATTTATGTATGTAGGATTATTTACAGTTGGTTTAAGTATCATTGTAGTTACAATAGCAATAAAAATAAAAAATAATACAGATAAAGTAATACTCATAAAAATGGATTTAACTCTAGTAGTAAGCCATTTTTATGAGTATTTGTCGTTTATGTAGTATTAATTTAGCCTAATTTATTAGTTAAAGAATAAATAATTAGTTTGCTATAACGTAAGATTACTTAAATTATGATTAAAAATTAATCATTTTGGACTAAAAATAAAACCTTCTTTAATTATCTTTATTATCTAGATATTAAGGTTTTGATTCAAAACAACATTTATATATCCTTGTATATTTCGCTTTGCTTCCTTATCTAAAGTTCTGTAAGCCGTTATTAGATTTTTTTCTTCATCACTTAATTCCAACGGTTTCTGAGATTCCTTAATAACTTCATTAGAATTTGGTGCCATAGGTGACTCTCCAGTTAGAAGCCAATCAATAGACACATTAAATAATTGTTTAAAGGCTATAAGGGAACTAGCAGAGGGTGCAAATTTGTCATTTTCAAGTTCGCTTAAATTTCCTGTAGATATTCCTGTTTTTTCTTTTACATCTGATAAAGATAATTTCTTAGTTTTTCTTGCATACCGGATTCTTTTTCCAATGGTATCCAAAATATTCACCTCCAAAATCTCTGATATCCGAAGATATCAATTAAATAGTATTGACAATCTCTGATATCCGATATATTATAATAATTAAAAGATTAATTATTAATCATTAATACTGATATTGTACCAAAGTTTCGGATAAAAGAGAATAAATATTTATTGAAGGGTGGTGGATTGGGATGAAGAAAAGAAAACTAACCCCTTTTGGATTAAAAGTTAAGAATAGACTTGCAGATTTGAATATGACCCAGAAAGAGTTGGCTAATAAAATAGGTACTTCTGATGTTTATCTTAGTATGATTTTATATGGTGAGCGATCAGGGAATATGTATATTGAAGATATCAAAAATATTTTAAAACTTGATGATAGTTAAATGAAGTAATTATCTAGATAAATGGAATTTATAAAAATGATTTTATATTACCTAACAAAAATCAAACATACAATTCAGGAGGTGACCTTAAAAATCATAGTTAGACTTGGTAGTATATCATTACAGTATGAGTTCTATACCTGTATAAATAACTTCATTAAAAAATAATAAATTATTAATCTGGAGGTGTATTTTAATGTTCTTTTATCAAATCTTTATGGTTATCTTCATAATTGGAATTGTAAAAGGCATTTCATTATGGTCATATTTTTTTAAGGTTAAATCAATGGTACGTGAGTTAGGAACTGGTGTTACTGAGGAGCAAGTTCAGAACTTTATTAAATTGGTAAGAAAAATGAAAATGCTAAATTTTCCAGACCTATGGAATACGCTTAGAGCAGGTTTCACATTAGTGAATAATGCTGAAAATATTAGTTATGAAAATAAAAAAGAATTAATGAATGCTCTATTAAGCAAGGGTGTAAATCTTGGCAATGTAAAAATACATAAAAGTAATGAGACAACCAATATTAAATAAGTTTCAACAAATTTTACAATTTTAGGAGGTATTAATATGGAGTATAAAGTGATGAAATTAAAAGCGAAGACTACAATATTTGTGGTAGTAGTTATTGGAATGCTATTAGTTCTAGGGGTAGGATGTTCTAATAGTGATGTCTCTACTAACCTTGAAGGTGAGTGGGAAATTACAAAGGCAGAGGAAATATCTAATGACATTTATTCTACAGGTTATAGTATTCTTTTTAGTGAAGGCGACAAGATCAAATTTGTAGATAATAAAACAGTGAATATGGGAGCATTTCCTTTTGAATATGAAGTCACAGAAGATAATGTAATTAAATTAGTAAGAGAGGGGACAACCTCTATTATATTTGAATTTGAAATAGTAGATGAAGATACATTAGTTTTTGAAAATAAAAATTTTAAAATTCAATCTATTAAAATAAATTAATTATATTAAGTGGGTACATCAAGGCATTGATGTTATAATGGTATAAATCTAGTTATTTTGCATTTATAAGAGTAAAGCAGTTGTATTACCTTACTCTAATGATTTTAAATACATTATATTAGTTTTTATTGGACAGCCACAGTTTAAGGTTTTGCGGACGATTCTTTCTGAGTAAGGTTATTTTTAAAAAATGTTTTAAACCTTCTAATTTAAACTCTAGAGCCTGCAATATCCAATCCTATAAATCTTATATTAATTCCAGAACATACCATCCTTTGTTCTAATTTAGGACAAGTAGAAGATTTGGAGGCTAATTATTATGTGTAAACATAAAGAGGTAATTCGTATTGTATTAGATAATGAAAAAAATATTAAATATACTAACCTAGACGATCAAAAGGTAAGAGCATATCTTCAAAAACTGAAGATTTTAGAAAAACTATCTGATGTTTTGCCTGTTCAATATAATTTGAGAGAGTATTTTGTAACCATTGATGAGGTTAATATCGCTGATAATAAGTATTATTTAATAACGGCTGTAGCAGAATATAATAAGTGTGAAGACTGTAGTAAGGTTGTTATAGATAAAGTTACGGGACTATACAATCGTAACTACTGGGAGCAAATTATCAATGGCGAAACCCTTAATTCTGCAACTAAAAACTATACATTGATAATTATTGATGTAGATAATTTAAAAGAAATAAATGATATATACGGACATACAGTAGGGGACAAAGTTATCGAGATTGTAGGCCAAGGGATTAAAAATTGTATAAGGAAAGATGATGTAGGATTAAGGTACGGAGGAGATGAATTTACAATCTTACTTTTTAATCAAGATAAAAAGGCAGCCTATAAAGTAATAGAAAGAATTAGAAGCGAAATCAGTAAATTAGCAGCAAAGCATTGCCTGAGTATTGAAATCAGTGCAGGAGTTGCCCATCATACTTCTTTAAAAAATATTAAAGACCTCTTTAATATGGCAGACAAAGATTTATATATAGAAAAAAAGGCAAAAAACCAAAAAGAAATTGCAAATAATAATTTAAGAAAAGAAATTGAAAATATTAGAAATGAATTAAATAGGATCGTGGTTAGTAAAAATCAGAAAATTATCAATGAAGAAGTATTGGAAATAAGCAAAAAATTAGATGAATTAATTATAAAGTATCTAAAAAATAATAATATATAATACACAACATATGAAAAATAATTTATTTATAGTTTACTATATATCAGTGAACTGGTAGTTTGAAATTTACTGAACTTTATATACACTGCAGTGTTTTTATGAGGTTCATAGATATCGGATTATCAGTTTTTTATATTCTTTATATATTGATAATAAAGTTAGAATAATATTTAGTTTTATTAAAATAGAATAATATCGATTGTAGATATTTAATACTTTACGGAACATAAAACCTTCCGATATAATTATATAAGCACTAGGAGTTAAAGAGTGAGGGGGGGTGTTAAGCAAATGATGGAATTTACATTTGATTTTTTAGCAAGACTAAAGGATAATGCCTATTTGACTATGCTAGATGGGGCACAGTTGGTTAATTTATGGGAAGATGGAATTATAGCCTACAATCCTGAGATACAAAGAGGTAGTCGTATAAAAGTAAAGAATAATGAAGAAATAGAAGAGGCTGTATATAGTAAGACAAATGTAAAAAAGATATATGCAGCAATGGTTGCAGGAAACTACTTCGAGGATTTAATTACTTTAAATCTATTAGACGATGGTAATAGTAGTTTTTCGGATGTATTTTATGACGAAACCAATGAATTTAACGCATTTACTACTTATGGCAAAATAGATATAGCGGATGGTCAACATAGGATAAGGGCATTGAAAATGTTAAATGATTCAAACGAAGAAGGAATTACTAGTATACCTTTAACGGAATTTAATTTTCCTGTAAAGATCACACATTATGATACCAAAACAGCACAACAACAGTTTCATCAGTTTTCACAGGGTTTAAAAATAAGTTCAAGTAGAACAGAATATTTTAATACATCTGATCATTCTAATGAAATAGTAAGAAAACTTATGAGAAATAGTGATTTGGCTGGAAGAGTAGAAATTGTTAGGAATTCTATTATAAAAAGTGAGAAAAGGAATGTAGTAACATTTGCAACTTTGGTAAACGCAATAAAGATGGTTTACAAGGATATGACCAGCGCTCAAGCAGAATCATTAGGACAATATTTGTGTCAATTCTTTAATGAGTTGTTTAATGAAGTGCCAGAACTTATTGATTATGAAAGACGTCAACAAAGTAAGGAAACTTCTATAAAGACAGAAAATATTATGTTTTATGGATATATTGCCATAAGTAAGGCAATTAGAGGAAGAGATAATTGGGAGCAATATATATCATTGATTAATCAATTGGACTTAAACAAGGATTCAGAATTATGGTTTGGTAAGGTTACAAAAAGGGGCAGAAATGGTCTTGCAATGGTGAATAGTCTTGATTCAAGGAAATATCTTGTGGAGAAGATTATTGAACAATTTGAAGGACTGTTAAATAATCAATAACAAATATGGGTTGATAGTTATATTAAAATTAAAGGAGTTACGCAATACAATAGCCGGGTATACCGGCTTTTATTATGCTATATAATAATTTAATCTTGATAATAAATATTTCAACATAATATAAATTATGCTGCCGTTGTCCGCTTTTACCCGAGGATCAAGAGATGATTAATACAAAATATCAACATAGTTTAAGAGGAAATTGCAGTATTATTTGAAGACATAATTTATGGAGTGTTATTTAGTAATAAAACATCTGTTAATGATAGAAGTTTCAATGTAGTTAACACAGTTTTATCGCTATTGATTAGCAGCAGTTGTTAGCCATAGAATTGCTAAAACAGATTACACCATAATATGGTATTATAAAGAAAATATCATTTATAAGGGGGGAGAAAGGATGTCGATTCCAAATTTGCAAATTGTGCTCAAAACAATCAGAGAAAATTATAATTGCTCGCTAACAACTATTAAAGGGAAACGAATTATGTTTGAAGGAGTGAGCAATAACAAGAAATTAGTTCTTTGTACTCCATCTTCAAAGTTACATCCTCAAGGTAAAGGCTGGTTTGATCTCACAACTAAACAAGTCGAACTTCTAGATGATTCAGACATTTCGATACTTGCAGTTCGGTTAGAAGGGGGAAAAGTATATTATATTAACTTTAAAGATCTTAGAAGGTTAATGGAACCAGAGATGATACTTGAGAACCCAAGAGAAGGTAAACACTGGAAGTTTTATGTTTGGCCAAGTTATTTAAAAGTTCAAGGTAATGAAAAAGAATTTCATATTCAACCTGAAGTTGTTTACTAAGAAGTAGATACCCTTCCATTTGATAAAATTTATAAGAGTCAGGTGATAATCCTGACTTTTGTATTTAAATAATTTTCTATTCGAGTGTAACACAATTAAAAAAGAGTTAATCTCACAAAATGGCTGAAAGCCTTGGAAAATAAACATTCCTTTAATAATGCCATAATTTATGTCTTATTAGTGTAACATATTGGGCTGCTATATAACAGTAAGCGTGATATAATGAGACTAGAAAAAATTTCCGGAGGGAGTGTTTACCATAGAATTAGTTCAACCAATAAAAGATATGGATAAGATTATTGAACTCAAAAGAGAACTGCTGAAGCGCAATTATAAGTATTATATGCTTTGTATTATGGCATTTAACACAGGAATGCGTATCGGAGACATAATTTCTCTAAAAGTTTCAGATGTAAAAAATAAAACTCATATTGTTATTAGGGAAGAAAAGACAAATAAAACAAAGTTGTTCCCAATCAATGAACAGTTAAGACAGGAAATTAATAGTTACATTGTTGGAATGCAAGAAGAAAATTACTTATTTCCCAGCAGGCAAAAAAATGCGAATGGGGTAAAATCACATATTACTAGAGTACAGGCCTATAGGTATATTAAAAATGTAGCAGAGAAATTAGGAATAGAGAACTTTGGAATGCATTCGTTTAGAAAATCATTTGGCTATTTTTACTATCAACAAACAAAAGATATTGCAAAATTAATGCAGATTTTCAACCATGGTTCTCAGGAGGTAACTAAAAGGTATATTGGATTATCACAAGAGGAAATCGATGAAAGTTTGCAGAATTTCTTTTTATAATAATTATAGATGTAATATTTCTAGGGCTAGAAGTTTAGATTTTATAATGGAGGTAGATATATGCCAAATACTGATTGGTCTTTATTAAACACATTGCAATTAGGGCGATATGCTGAATATTATGCAAAAATGGAATTTGCTTCTTATGGTCTAGAGATATATTCATCTGAGGTAGATGATCACGGAGTAGATTTTATTGTAAAAGATAAAAATGGTCGTTTTTGTGAAATACAAGTAAAATCTTTAAGAAATAAAGGGTATGTTTTTGTTCAAAAGAGCAAGTTTGATATAAGTAATAACAATTTGTACCTTACATTATTGTTATTTGAAAATGGAAAAAGTCCTGATATGTTTATAATTCCATCAGGGGTATGGGAAAAACCTAATGAAGTATTTGTTGATAGAAACTATGATAAACCCGGGCAAAAAAGTGCTCCAGAGTATGGAATTAATATAACACTGAAAAACTATGATATTTTGGATATATTTAGGTTTCAAGAAGTCATTAGAGAATTTACCGAGAAAAAATAATGTTAAGAGAAATTAGAGAGTAAGATTAATAAAACAAAGCGTCAGACTTGGAAATAATCTAGTGCATTTTATTTTTGTAAATGAACACTCACCCACTAGAAAGAAATACAATATTATTTTAGATCAAATAGAAGACGATGATTAATATTAGTCAGTCTTCTATTTTTTGTGGCAAGAATTTACAATATCATATATAATTATAGTAATAGATTTGTCGATACCAAGTATAAAAGTATAACTATGATATCACTATGTTGTATTGGTCGGTATTAATTCTTCATTTTATTAGAACAAGATGTATGAATGAATGCAAAAAAGAAGTAAGGAGGGGTTGGGTAGGATGGTACTAAGCAAATATGAAGTTGTAAGAATATTAAAGCCAGGAAATAACAGTTATTCAGAGGTATCTGAGATTAAAGATATATCCACAGAGAAACATTATGCTATGAAAATAATTAAGGGAATTAATACTCCTTTACATAATGTTATTTTTGAAAGAGAAGTAGGGGCATTAACTAAATTAAGAACGTGTAGTAATATCGTCAGATTAGAACATTATGATATTCATAATGATGATAATTATGGAAAATGCGGACGAGTATTTCTAGAGTATATTGAAGGGGAACAACTGCAAAAAATTGATGTTCTAGAATTAAATACTATTGAAAAAGTCAAAATTATAGAGCAATTGATAAGTGCTATTCAGACAGCACACGAAAATAATATAATACATAGAGATATAAATCCTAAGAACATAATGATTACTCCAGATAAACAAGTTAAATTAATTGATTTTGGAATTAGTAAAATAAAAGATATGGTAAACTCTGATACCTTATTTCAGTTTGCCACCAATAAATATGCTGCCCCAGAAGTTCATACTCATAGTGAGAATGCTACAGAAAAGAGTGATATATATTCATTAGGAGCAGTATTATATTTTATATTTACGGGAGAAGAGCCACCAATAGCAAATGAGTTTGAAACAAAATTAGAAAAGACTGGTGGAATTGATATTGAATTTAAAGAAATAATCAAAAAAATGGTAAAGTTATCGCCTGAGGATAGATACGATAATATTTTTGAAGTTAGAAAGGAATTAAAAAAGTTATTTAATAGATTTACTAAGCAAAATAGAACTTATATCTTTTCAATTGATTCAGGTAAAATAGTACATATGAGAAATCTTTCTTTAGTTCCTAATAGTGATAATTTTGCTGATATTATAGAAAATTACATTAATGAAGATTTTTTGGAAGCCTATATATTTATTGAAAATGATGATGAAGAAGATAAAATAGAGGAGTTATATACGCTTTATGGTATTCACTATTATTTTGAGTGTTATTATGATGATAAGAACCAGATATTCCGTATTACTAAAGTAGATAAGTTACAACCTTATAAAAGAGAGCAAATTAAGAGAAAAGCAATGTATGTTAATGGGGATGTTAAGTTTATTTTGGGTGGAAAAAGAATACCTTCTAATAATAATTTTGAATTAACAATTAGTACTAAAGATAGCAAAAAGGACTTCTTATCTTCTTCTAATGTAAATAACGAATACACGAAGAAGTTTTTCGCGTGGCATAAATTACTAGATATAATGGAAATAGAATATAAGAAGAATGTTATTAGAGTAAACTATGATTCATTTAAAATAGAAGATAATGTTTGTGTTTTTTCTATTAATGAACAGGATTATTATTTACTTGATGAAAATAAGGATGAAATTACATTTATATATGAAAATACGAAGGGCAAAAGAAATAAGGTTGTTGAGATAGGAAATCTAAAGAGTATTTATATTGATAATGAAAAATTCTATTTAAAACTAAATAATATAAATACGGGGTTGAAGTCAAAGTTACCTAAAAGTGGAGTTATATGTGAAGATTATAGAAGAAATCTTTCTTTGATTAATAGAGAAAAAAAGGCCTTAAATTCTTTTAATAATGAAGACTATGTAAGTCCCTCAAATTTAAAAAGCATCTTTTCTGGCATACAATCAGCAGGTTTTTTTAATGCACCTACAGGAAGAGTTTATTTTAACGAATTACTAGATGGAACGCAGAAAAAAGCAGTTACTAAAGCGTTAAATTCTCAAGATATATCACTAATACAAGGGCCACCGGGTACAGGAAAAACTAATGTAATAATTGAGATTTTAAGACAAATATTTGAAATGAACAACCAAGGGCAAATATTTAAACAGAAAATTTTGCTAGTATCTCAAGCACACGCTGCTGTGGACAAGATGCTTGAAGATTTAGATCAAACTTCTAGTGATAATATAAAAGTTATTAGAATAGGAAGAGATGAAAATTTATCAGATACTGTTAGGGAGAAATATGCCGTAGATTATGCACAATCAAGATGGGTTAATAGAATTATTGACGGTAGTAATAACTTTGCGAAAAATTTGTTATCATCTTTAGAAATTGATAAGGAAGAGTTCGATAAGTATTGTGAAGCGATTATGGAAACTAAGTTTTCTAAGGGAGAAGATGAAAAATTATATGAAAGTGCTATGTCTTTTATAACATATTTCGAAGAAAAGTATAAAGAACTATTAGAGACAAAGGACTTTAAATCTCTTCAAATACAAAAAGATTGGGTAAATAGAATTGTTGGTAGAATGGATATTCAGCAGCACTTTATAAAAAATGCTGAGATTGTTTCAGGAACTTGTACAGGTGTTATATCCAATTATGTAATAAATGATATGGTATTTGACTATGTAATAATCGATGAAGCAGCAAAAGCAACATTTCCAGAATTATTAATATCCATCATTAGAGCAAAAAAAATTATAATGGTTGGCGATCATAGGCAACTTCCACCAGTATTGGACGAAGAACTAATAAAGAATAGTAAGCAAACATTTATTGAGAGTAACTTAGATTTTAATACATTATATAATAGTATATTTATGAAACTATTTGAACATCTTCCTAGTGAAAATAAGCAAGTGTTAAATACACAATATAGAATGCACCCCACTATTGGAACAATGATAAGTCAACTTTTTTATGATAATCAAATTTTAAATGGAGTTTCCATAAAAGATAGAAAGCATAATATCAAGAAGTATATGGACTTAGCCATTGTTTGGCTAGATACCTCAAAGTCACCAGATAGATTTGAGGAGAATATTTCAACTACGTATAGGAATATGCTAGAGGCAAATATTGTAAAAGAACAATTAAAACTTATAAATAACAGTATAGATAGTTCTGAGTATGATGTAGGGGTTATCACACCATACAGTGGGCAAAAGAATTTAATTCGTAATGAAATACAACAAAATACCTATGATAACATAAATAGTAATGTAGTAGTGAATTCAGTTGATGCTTTTCAGGGCGGTCAAAAGGATATAATAATTTATTCTACTGTCAGAAGCAGTGATAAACACAAAAATATTGGATTTCTAAAATCCGAAGAAAGATTAAATGTTGCATTTTCACGAGCGAAAAGACTTTTAATAATAATTGGAGATGCTGAGTTTTTAAGTGATACAAGCATTAATGACAACAAGTTTCCATTAATAATAAAATATATAAAGGAAAATCCGGAACATTGCAGGATCATTGATTATCTTTCTTTAAATGCAGACGGAAAGAGGGAGGTTTAAATATGTGGAATATTGCTTATGATTTAAATAGATTAATTCCTCCTATAAAAAGTGGCTATAACTTTATTAAATCGATAAAGTTATATATACCGTATAAAGAAATAGGACTTAAGACATTGGTTAGAAAAGAACAACCATTACCATTTTTTTATGAAATAATATTGAAGTTAGTTGACTGTAAATATAATGAAATACATAATATTTCAGAATTGATTGGTGTAGAAGAAGAAATTTTAAATGATGTAGTAGGTGAGATGTCAGGGAGCAACTTATTATACATCAAGAGTAACATAATTACTTTAACACCTAAAGGAAAGGAATCATTGAATAAATTAAAAAGGACTGTTATTGAAAAAGAGGAATTAAATAGAATTTATATAAATGCTATTACTGGTGAAATTAAGGATTTAGATCGCACATATAAAAAACCTGATTATATGTGTCCTTGTTTAGACGAAAAAATAAAAATTACTGATGAATTTATTACTAGTCATTTTAGTGATTTTGATGAATATTACCAAAAGAGGCAGGAAGACTACGAAGTTAAAGAACAACATAATAGTATCAGAAATGAAATTTACCAGATAATTGGGAAAGAATATGAAAAATTATGTTATATTGAAGAAAGAGCATTTATATATAAGAATATTAGAGATAATGATTTATTATTTGAATGTGAAAATGACCCAGAGAATATATATGGAAATACTCTTGCAAGACAAATTTATGACTGCACTGGTGCAAGAAGTTTTTTAGTTCCTCCTTTTAATTGTGGCAAATATTTAGACATACAAGTTAGTATAGATGGTGAAAAAAAGGAAAACACTGAAAAGTTAGTGCAGGTTTTATCGAATAATACTACTTTAGATAATAAAAGTAAGGAAGAGATAGAAGAATACTATTTTACGGATAGATATTTATTAGAGAATGAGTATTTCGATATTCTAACTTCATTAAAAAATATTAAACCATCTGAAGTTGTAATATCATCAGGAGAATTATCGAAGATGTTAAATGATGAAGTTATTTCAGCATTACAATCAATTATTAATAAAACTAGAATTTATATTATATATGATAAGAATGAATATAAAATTAGTCAACTAAAGAGTAAATTAATGAATTATATGAAGAAAAATCGAAATAGGATACAATGGATTGAACAAGAGAACATTACTCAAACTGATATAGTATTATATCCTCAATGTTTAATTAACATTAAATATAACCCCATTCCAGTTGGAAAAGACTATTTGATAGAAGAGGTTCCAGAGATAATTTTTAATAGAGAAAAGATAAAGATTCAGAAAGATAGTCTATTAACCAAGAATAAATGATTTTTTCTGTTAATACTTAACAAGTAAAATACTGGTTGAGGAGTGAAAGATGATGTCTCAGATAAACAATAAACCTTTATTGATGACGTCTGATAAATATGTAATGTTGAGAGAGAAGTACGACTATAATTCGCCAGACTGTAAATTAGAAATTGTGAAAACAGGTAACATATATAATGTAGGAAAGTTTATTGGAATATTTGCAAGAGAAGTACCAAATGGAAATCCTAATGGTATAAATATTAGAAGATTTGAAAGTATTGTACAAGAAGTATTTCAAGATTGCTATGCTGCATTTATCTCCAATAATCTTACAGATAATCATATAATAAATTTGAAGCAAATATCTTCAGCAATTGTATACTGGAAAATGACAAGTCAAGGTGGGCGTGCTAAATTAAAGGTGGACAATGTCTTGGCTAAGTGGAATGCTGACACGGTAAATCAGTTAATGAATGCATATGAGAAAAAGGATATGTCACTTTTCCGAATTGGAGGAGTTAGAATACCTACAGCAACAACATTTATGCGGTTCCTGTTTCCAAATGATTTTGGAGTGATGGACTCCCGTGTAGTAGGCAATCATACACAACCTAATGGTATAACGACTCTTAGTTTAAGAAAAGATGGTTATATAAATGATACCAAGCAGAATGTTGAGAAATATACCAGCGAATACATTGTATTTCTTAGTGATGAGGCAAAAAAGTTAAACGATTTGTGTATTAACTTTAAAGATTATGATGCTAACGGAAGGCTCATATCTGCAGGATTTCGTGCTTGTGATATTGAAATGGCTCTTTTTTAAGAGTAACTAATGAAAGACTGATTGAAGTTATTATAGAACACTTTTAGTTCGTTAAAATTGTATTTTATCGTTTGTATTTGTAAACTTGAAAATATAATAATGATACAATACGGTACGGTTGAGGTAGAAAGTAATATGAGTATAATTAAAAAAATATTGATAAATATAACATTTTTATTTAAAAGATTTTTCTTTCTTACAAGTAAACTTATTTTATGGGGAATGGAACAGTTTAAAATTTTTGAATTTAGAAAAGTATTTATACTAATAGTACCTATTAATTTAATCATTTCGATTATTTTAGTGGATAAGAATTCATTGGTTATAAGTAGCATAAGAGTATTCTTAGCAATAATATTGTTGTTATTATCCTTTACTGCATTCTACAGTATCCAATCCAAAAAAAAGATTTTGGATAGAGAAAAGTACCTAAGTTATATGTTAGATTGGAGTATTACTTGGATATTTATTTCTAATGCAACTTTTATGTATTTTGTGAATATATCAAATGAGTTGGCAGTATTGGTGCAATACTTAACATACATTGGTTTGTTTTTAATGATGCATTATTGGCTTAGAAGATTTGTTAGTAGACATATAAAACATTGGATATCATATAGTGTTTATTTTTCAACATTACCTTTAATTGCTGGGATTATATGGATAATATTTGGAGATATATTGGCAGTGTCTTTTAATATGCCAGAATCGATATCAGATAAAGTAATAGGATATATGACAATTGTATTAACTGTTATACTTCTAAATTTTGAAATTTATGATGCTCCTAAAGAAATTAGGCCAGAAGTTCGAGTTGCAGTTAATTTTATTGTAGCCATGTACTCGACTATAAGTTATTGCTTCTTCATTTCAGATTATCTAACTGAACCTCTTTATAATATACTTATTCCTTTGGAAAGTGAGTTTGTTGAACACTATGGAGAGTTTTCAAGGCAGATGATCAAATTAAAAGTAGAAAATTTTATAAAATGGGTTACTTTGCCTTATTTGATAGGTGCAGTTTTTGGTTGCTTCCTATTAGAACTACTAGATAGAAACGATTATATGAGTAATAAGAAGAAAGAAAATGAACTACATAATGAACAGACTGATTGGTGAAATTAATTTTGTACGATATTGAAGGCATATCAAATTAAGATAGTATTCCTTTATAAACTAGGATATGTACAGATTTAACTTTACTAGTTAGCCTTTATATAATCTAAACAGAATTGACTTACTTAATAATTAGACAATCTATGGTAAAATTTTCTTGCAAAATAATAAATATAAAAAATAAGTTGCAAATATAACTTATAAGTTATATAATATTGTTAAAGGGAGATACTAAATTGTGAACGAGAGAAAAGTTACTACTAATATTATTTATCCTTTTGGTTCAAAGTATCCAACTGAATATATAAAAGTTTACTATACTTTAAATAACGAACTGGAAGATATAATTGAAAATAGTGGATATAAAAGAGCATTCTTGAGCAAATATCAAAAGAGTTTAAGATTTTTAGAAGGATTAAAAACAAAATGTTGTCTTGGTAATAGCGATTTATTTGAGAAGTTACTTGATGAAGATAACTTATATAGTATTAGATTATTTGGAGAAAAAAATATAAGAATTCTATTTTCTTTTATTTCTATTAATGGAAATGGTAAAGCAATTTTGTTAAATGTATTTGAAGAAAAAAATAAATCTGATTATGAAAGTGGTAAAAGAATTGCTAGAATTAGAAGAAATGAAATAATTGATGTTCTTAATATGAAGGAGTGAGAAATATGTTAATAAATGATATTTTAAAAAATCCGTGGGACATTTTTAATGATGTTGATGAGGAAACAAAACAAGAATTTGAGTTATCTAATATGCTTGTTGATATTGCTTGTAAAATAATAAACTATAGACTAGACAATGATATGACTCAAAAGGATTTGGCTAATAAATTAGAAATAACTCAGGCGATGGTTTCAAAATTAGAAAGCGGAGAATATAATCCATCTATAGAGTTTCTATTTAAAATTTCTAAAAAACTAAATTGGAAATTTGAATTAACTTTTGAGGAAAATTATTCGGATGTATTAATTCAATATAATATGGAAAAAGAACAAGAAATATTAAATGAAGCAAATGAAAAAACTAGTGAAGAATTAGAATTATTAAAGGGGCTTGCAGCATAATGAAAACAGATAAAATAATGGCCGATTTTCAGTTTTTAAACAATAAAGTTATTGAATTTTCTATTGAGAATAATTTATTAAATATAAAAGATAAAGTAATAAAAGTTGATTTTGATATGGACTATGATATTGTAAGTTGCAATGAAGTAGAAGATGGTTATTTAGGTGTTGTTGATTTTATTGTGAATTCAATTGGAAAAATTGAAGAAAGTGAATCGTTCAAAATTCACTTAAAAATGAGAGGAAACTTTATTGGTTTCAAAAGAAACCTTAATATGGATAAATTTAAAGAAATGTTAGAAGTGAATGGAACAGCAACATTATCCCAAATTTCAAGGGCATATATTACTTCAACAACCTCATTATCAGGAATGCCTTCTATTAACTTACCTATGGTTAATATATATGCAATGAAGAAATACAAAGATAATATATTAAAATAGTATACAAAATTGTTCATTGTCGACTTCCAAGAAAGTCGGTTCAAAATTACAAAGTTTGTTCACGAAAGATACAGAGCGTCAGACTGGGAAACCAATCTGGCGCCTTTTATTTGTGCAAAAGAATATCCCCCCCGCCACAAACATCCCAGATAACCAAACAACTTTTTCCCCCGCAGCCCAGTAAAATCAATATATATAAAAATATAAGTAAATACCTCCCCTATGCATATCGCACTTACATCTCATATAATTGTTCCTATTTTTCCACGAGCAAACTTTGTCATTCTTCACTGCTCACGAGCAAACTCGCTTGTCATTTTCTCATTTTTTATCTCTTTTTTTCTATTTTTTAAGTAAATGCAACCCACGAACAAACTTTGTCACTCAAAGTAACTTATGGGCGAGAAGCATTGCAACCACTCGCTTACCAGACGAGTAAACTTTGTCACTACGTGAGCAAACTCGTGTGTAACTGGACAATTGGAAGCACTGGATACCCAGTGCTTTTTTTATGACCTAACACAGCGAACGTCAGTGAGCTGATGTAGGTCAAACGCAACGAACGCCAAATTCATGTGAATGATAATGAGCAAATGAATTTGTGCAGTGAGACTGCGGAAAATGACCTAACTTAACGAACGATAGTGAGTTCTAGTAGGTCAAACGCAACGAGAACCAAATCTATACGAGCGTAGGGAGCAAATAGATTTAAGTTTCGAGACTGCGTAATAAGCCTAAATAATTAATTTAGTTTTTCCTTGGAATATACTTTGTATATCTACAATATATTTCTATAGGAGGGGAGAGGAAAAGATGAAATTGATTATTATTAGAAAAAAATATATCAGAATAGGTATCATATTCTTGGTAGCATTAATAGCTTTAGGATATGGAGTGATAAAAAAATATAAAATTATGCCAGTAACTTATCTACCAATATCAAATAAGGTTATTGCCATAGATCCTGGTCATGGAGGAGTAGATCCAGGTGCAGTAAGTAAAAATGGTATTAAAGAAGATGAAATAAATTTGGAAATAGCATTAAAACTAAAACGACTAATTGAACAAAGTGGGGGCATAGTTTTCATGACTAGGTCTACAGATCAGGGTCTATATACATCAGAATCTAAGACACTTCGTCAAATGAAAACAGAGGATTTAAAAAAAAGGAGAGAACTCATAGATAATAGTACTAGTGAAATACTTATATCAATACATTTAAATAGTTTTACTAGATCAGCCTATTATGGAGCCCAGACTTTTTATAAAAAAGGATCTGAAGAAGGAGAACAGCTGGCATTGATAGTACAAGAGGAATTAAGAAATATATTAGATAAAGAGAATAAAAGAGAACCTCAAAAAAGAGATGATGTGTATATATTAAATGAAGTTAGTATACCAGCTGTATTGGTTGAATGCGGATTCCTATCAAATAGTATGGAAGAACAATTATTGATAGATGAATCATATCAGGAGAAAATAGCTTGGGCAATATATGTAGGTATAATGAATTATTTTAATGAAATAGATTCAAAGCATGAATTTTAAGATGTTGATAAGAACTGTGGATAATATAATAAATTGTGAATAATTAACAATGTGCATTTATCAATGTTAGACAAATAAATACTTAAGAGGAAATAGTAGGTTTACATAAATTATCCACGGTCAATTGTGGATAATGTGGATAAAGTGGATTGAAAGCGAACGTAACACTCTATATCCGTTCGCTTTCTCATTATAATTTATCTTAAAACTTTGTCAGCATCTTTAAGAGATTTGATAATTTCAATATGCTGTGGGCATATTGATTCACATGCACCACATTCAATACAGTTTTGAGCAGATTTTTCTAATTCAATAAGTCTATTATAGGTATTCTTAGATTCTTGTTCGGTGTTATAAACATAGACGTTATTATATAGTTCAAAGATATCAGGGATTTCTACGCTCTGTGGGCAAGGAAGACAATATTCACATCCTGTACAACCTACCTTAACATTTTGTGAATATATTTCGGTAACTTCGTCGATTAACTCTAACTCCTCTTTGGTTAAAGAATTTGGAGATGAATTTGAGCAAGTTTTAATGTTTTCCATAACATGATCTATTGTTGACATACCAGATAATACTACTGATACCTCTTCAAAATTTAAAATCCATTTCAATGCCCATTCAGCAGGAGTTCTTTTAATTTGACTTCTATTCCAAACTTCGGATATCTCTTCTGAAGCATTCGACAATTTTCCGCCTTTTATAGGTTCCATTATTACCAGGGAAATATTTTTGTCGGCAACATATTTCATACCCTCGATTCCTGCCTGATAATGTCTATCCATGTAATTTAATTGTATCTGACAAAAATCCCAAGAATATGAGTCTACAATACTTTTAAATACATCTAAGCTATCATGGAAGGAAAATCCTGCATATTTAATTTTTCCATTTTTCTTAGCTTCATCAAGAAAATCTAGTACTTTCAAATCATAAATTTTTCCCCAAGTCTTTTCTGATAAGGCATGAAGAAGGTAAAAGTCAATATAATCAGTTTGCAATCTTTCTAGTTGCTCGTCTAAATATTTTTCAAAATCATTGTAGGATTCAACTAACCAAACAGGTAGTTTTGTTGCTAGATATACTTTTTCTCTATATCCATTTTTTAGAGCATTACCTACAAAGGCCTCACTATTGCCTTTATGATAAGGATAAGCAGTATCAATATAATTTACCCCATTATCAATAGCATAGTGTAACATACGGGTTGCTAAATTTTTATCAATCCTACCTGAATCACCCTCTAACGTTGGAAATCTCATGCATCCAAAACCTAATTGTGATACTTTTAACCTATCTTTAGTAAAATAACGGTATTGCATATTTTTACCTCCTCTTGTATAATTAAAGCGATACTACAATATTATAACATTTAATAATCTATAAATAAAATCAGTTTATTTTTTAGATAATAGGGTAACATATTCGTAGTATGAAAAAAATAAGGGAAGGAGTGGTTAAATGGAAGCAAAGAAAACCCCATTATATGATGAGCACGTAGGCCTAGGAGGAAAAGTTGTTGATTATGCAGGATGGTATCTTCCGGTGCAATACGAGGGTTTAGTTGCAGAACATGAAGCAGTCAGAAATGCTGTAGGTTTGTTTGACGTATCCCACATGGGTGAAATCACTATTAAAGGAAAGGACGCTTTGGCATTTGTAGATTATCTTATGACAAATGATATATCTAAAGTAGTAGATAACCAAATAGTCTATACCTTCATGTGTGCACCTGATGGAGGAGTAGTAGATGACTTATTAGTATACAAATTAGCTCATGATGATTTTTACTTAGTAGTAAATGCTTCAAATACTGCTAAGGATTATGAATGGATATTAGAGCAAAAAGGTAATTTTGACGTAGAAATCACTAACATTTCCGATACTGTTGGAGAAGTAGCAATACAAGGGCCTCTAGCACAAAAAGTGTTACAAAAATTAACAGAGACTGATTTAAATACAATTACTTTCTTCACATTAAATAGGAAAGTTGATATCAATGGAGTAGAATGTATGATTTCCAGAACAGGATACACTGGAGAAGATGGTTTTGAAGTTTATACCACTAATGAAGGTATAGTAAAAGTGTGGAAGGATATACTTGAGGCAGGAAAAGAAGAAGGAATTAAACCATGTGGTTTAGGATGCAGAGATACACTTAGATTTGAAGCTTCATTACCATTATATGGTCATGAAATTTCGGCAGAAATAAATCCTCTTGAGGGTGGATTTAAGTACTTTGTGAAACTTGATAAGGCATCAGATTTCATAGGAAAAGAAGCTCTTAACAAGCAATGGAAAGAAGGACTTAAGAGAAAATTAGCGGGATTTGAAATGATTGATAGAGGAATTCCAAGAGAAGGCTATGAAATCCAAAAAGATGGCAAGGTAATAGGACATGTTACTACAGGTTATATGTCACCAACTCTTAAGAAAAATATTGGTAATGCACTTATTGCACCTGAATATACAGAGCTAGGTACAGAAGTTGACATTATGATAAGAAATAAGCCAGCTAAGGCTAAAATAATTAGTAAAAAATTCTTAAACAAATAACAAATTAGGAGGGTTAATAATGAAAGTTGCAAAAGGATTATATTACACTAAGGATCATGAATGGGTTAAAGTAGAAGGAAATTTAGCATTTGTAGGTGTTGCTGACTATGCACAACATCATCTAGGAGATATCGTATATGTAGAACTTCCAGAAATTGATGATGAAATTGAAAAAGAAGAAGCTTTCTCAGCTGTAGAATCAGTTAAAGCAGCAGCAGACATTTATATGCCAGTAAGTGGTAAAATAGTAGAAGTAAATGAAGAATTAATAGATGATCCAGCTCTTTTAAATGCAGATCCATACGAGAACTGGATGATTAAAATAGAAATGACTAATAAAGATGAATTAGAAGAATTAATGACAAGTGAGGAATACGAAAAGTTTTTAGCTGAGGAGGAATAAAATATGTTTCCATATATCCCAACTACTCATCAAGATGAGCAGGAGATGCTAAAGTCTATAGGGCTTAACTCCTTAGATGATCTTTTTAATGATATTCCTAAAGATCTTCAATTAAATAGAGAACTGAACTTACCTAAAGCAAAATCTGAACTTGAAGTTCGTTCATATTTAACTGAATTAGCAAATAAAAACTGCTCTACTAGTAAGATGACTTGTTTCCTTGGCGCAGGAGCATATGATCACTATATCCCTTCAATAATAAATCATATTATTTCAAGGTCAGAATTTTATACATCATATACACCATATCAACCGGAAATAAGCCAAGGAACATTACAATATATATTTGAATTCCAGACCCTTATATGTAATTTAACTGGGATGGATGTTGCAAATGCGTCATTATATGATGTTGGTACTGCTGTTGCTGAAGCCGCTTTAATGGCTGCAGCATCTGCAAGAAAAGATGAAATTATAATTTCCAAAACAGTAAGACCAGAGTCAATTCAAGTCCTAAAGACTTATGCACATGTACAAGGCTTAAAGGTTATTGAAGTAGATATGAAGGATGGAGTTACTGATTTAGAAGAATTAGATAAGCTTGTAAATGATAATACTGCGGCAGTTATAGTTCAAAGTCCAAACTTTTTTGGTATAATTGAGGATTTAAAGGCTGCTGGAGAGATTGCTCACAAAGCTAAAAAAGCTAGTTTTATAGCATCCGTTGATCCGATATCTCTTGCTATTCTAAAGAAACCTAGTGAATTAGGTGTTGACGTAGTAGTAGGAGAAGCTCAAGGTATGGGTATACCTGTATCTTTTGGTGGACCATACTTAGGATTTATAGCTGCTAAATCAGACTATATGAGAAAATTGCCTGGTAGAATAGTAGGACAGACAGAAGATAAAAATGGTAAAAGATCTTTTGTTCTAACACTTACAGCCAGAGAACAACATATTAGAAGAGAAAAAGCTACTTCTAATATTTGCTCAAATCAAGGATTAAACGTATTAGCTGCTACTATCTACATGGTGACTCTAGGAAAAGAAGGGTTAAAAGAAGTTGCTCTTCAAAGTACAAAAAAAGCTCACTATGCTTTTGAGCAGATTACTAAATCAGGTAAATATAAACCACTTTTTGATAAACCGTTCTTTAAAGAATTTGCCGTTACATCTGATATAGATGCTGATAAGATAAATGCAGATTTAATAAAAGAAAATATAATAGGTGGCTATCACCTAGGTAAAGATTATCCCCAATTTAATAATTCTGTCCTATATGCAGTAACAGAAAAGAGGACTAAAGATGAAATAGATAAATTGAGTAGTGTATTGGAGGGGATAAAATGAGAAAATATGATAAGTTAATATTCGAATTATCTAAGTCAGGAAGAAAAGCTTATAATCTTCCTACACTAGATGTAGAAGATAAGGACATAAAGAATTTTATTCCAGAAGAATTTTTATCTGATTCAGAACTTGAATTTCCAGAACTATCTGAAGTTGATGTAGTAAGACACTATACAAATCTATCAAATAAAAATTATGGTCTAGATACTGGATTTTATCCACTTGGATCTTGTACTATGAAATACAATCCAAAAATTAATGAGGATACAACTAGATATGATGGGTTTGCAAATCTTCATCCATATCAATCAGAATGTTGTACTCAAGGTGCACTACAATTGATGTATGAGCTAGATAAATCATTAGCAGAAATAGCGGGTATGGACAAGATGAGTTTACAGCCAGCTGCTGGTGCTCATGGTGAGTTAGCTGGTATCATGGTTATAAAAGCATACCATGAAAAGAATGGAGATTTTAAGAGAAATAAAATCATAGTTCCAGACTCAGCTCATGGTACTAATCCAGCTACAGCAGCAATGGCTGGATATAAAATAGTAGAAGTTAAATCAACAAAAGATGGTTTAGTAGACTTAGAAGCACTTAAGGCAGTAGTTGGAGATGATACAGCAGGATTAATGCTTACAAATCCAAATACTCTTGGAATATTTGATAAGAATATTAAAGAAATAGCTAAGATTGTACACGATGCTGGTGGGCAATTATACTATGATGGAGCTAATGCTAACGCTATCCTTGGTCATGCAAGACCTGGAGATATGGGATTTGACGTAGTTCACTTCAATCTTCATAAGACTTTCTCAACACCTCATGGTGGTGGAGGACCAGGAGCAGGACCGATAGGAGTTAAGAAACATCTTGAAGAATTCTTACCAGTTCCAGTGGTACAAAAAGATGGAGATAGATACTATCTGGATTATAACGTACCATATACTATAGGTAAAGTTAAGGATTTCTTTGGTCATTTTGGCATATTAGTTAGAGCGTATACCTATATATTGACAATGGGTAGTGATGGATTAAAGAAAGCTAGTGAAATAGCTGTATTAAATGCTAACTATATGGCTAATAAATTAAAAGAACATTTCTATTTACCAATAGATACTTTATTTAAACATGAATTTGTATTAGGTGGGTTAAAGGATACGTTGTCTGAAGTAACTACATTGGATATAGCTAAGAGATTGCTTGACAAGGGATATCATCCACCAACAGTTTACTTCCCATTAATTATTAATCAAGCAATTATGATTGAGCCAACAGAAACTGAATCTAAAGAAACGCTTGATGAATTTATCGATGCTATGATTACAATCTCTAAAGAGGCAAGTGAAAATCCACAGTTATTAAAGGATGCTCCTTTAAACACTATTGTAAGCAGACCAGATGAAACAAAAGCAGCTAGATTCCCAGTGCTTAAATACGAAGGGTAGGTGTACCATTTGACTAAAACTATTGCAGTTATAGGGGCTGGTCCAGGAGGCTACGTAGCGGCAATAAGAGGAGCTCAACTTGGTGCAAATATAATCTTAATAGAAAATAGAGAAGTAGGGGGTACATGCCTTAATAGGGGCTGTATCCCTACTAAAACATATTTTAGAAATGCAGAGATTATGTCCAGTTTTAAAAGAGCTGCTGAGTTTGGAATTACAGCAGGAGAATTTAAAATGGATGGAAAAGCACTACAAGAGAGAAAAAATAAAGTTGTAAATACTTTAGTAGGAGGTATTGAACAACTTATATCCTCTTATAAAAACATAGAATTTTTACGTGGAACAGCTAATATAAAAGATAAAAATAATATTTCTGTAGAATTAAAAGATGGAAACAAAAAGGAAATAACTGTGGATAATATAGTTATAGCTACAGGTTCTAAACCACAAATGACCGAAACAAAAGGAGTTGATTTAGAAGGGGTAATCACGTCTGATGAGCTTCTAGAGATGGAAGAGATTCCAGAAACTTTAATTGTAGTAGGTGGTGGAGTAATAGGTTTAGAGTTTGCAAGCATTTATCAAGAACTAGGCTCCCAAGTAATTCTTTTAGCATCTAGGATTTTAAAGGATGCAGATAAGGAGATTTCAAGAAGATTAGTACCAATGTTGAAAAAACAAGGAATTGAAACATATGTTGATATTAGGGCTAAAGAAATCACCAAAGAGGGAGATAAACTTAGAGTTTTAGCCAAATATAAAGAAAAAGACGAAGAAATAGAAGTAATAGGAGATAAAGTACTTATTGCATCAGGAAGGGGTCCCGTAATAGAAGGGTTAAACCTTGATGAATTAGGGATTAAATATGATGACAAAGGTGTTTTTGTAAATAATGAGTTTGAGACAAATATTCCTGGCATATATGCCATAGGAGATGTAAATAGAGGAGTTCAATTAGCTCATGTGGCATCTGCACAAGGTGAATATGTAATGGAGAAAATAATGGGTCATACACCAGATGTCAACTTAGATATCTATCCAAATTGCGTATTTACAATGAATGAAGTAGCTCATGTAGGCTACACTGAGGAAGAGCTTAAAGAAAAAGGAATACCTTATAAGGCTAGTAAGTTTATGTTTGCAGCCAATGGAAAGGCCTTATCCTTAGGAGAAGGAGAGGGAATAATAAAAATACTTGCTGGAGAAGAAGATAAGAAGGTTCTGGGAGTTCATATACTTGGACCTCATGCAAATGATTTAATTGCAGAAGGAACACTGGCTATAGCTAATGGATTGGATATATATAGTATAATGAGAACAATTCATGCCCATCCAACTCTTTCAGAAGCATTTTTTGAGGCTACATTGGGATTAGAAGATAAAGCGATTCATATAGCACCACCAAGAAAAAGAAGATAGGATATCCTATCTTCTTTTTCTTGGTGAGATTAGTTGGTGCTACATATAGTTGACTGTAATAATAATATACTATATACTTGAATTGATAACTAAATAATTAGGTGAAGGTGCAGAGAAAAATATTCTTTGCTTAAAAGGGAAATAGGTTAAATGCCTATACGGTCCCGCCGCTGTAATGGGGAAGGATTTAAAACTAATGTCACTGAATAAATCGGGAAGACTTTAAGTCCTTATGAACCAAAGTCAGAAGACCTGCCTTTACTTATGCACTAAAAAACTCTACGGTCGATAGGGGGTGTTAAAAGCAGATTTAAATATGTAGACAAATTATATAATCTGTCTATTTCTTTGTGCCTCCCAGAACACTTAAGTTTTGGGAGGTTTTTTGTAAATAAAAATTATAAAGGAGGAATATATTTGAAAGGAAAAATAAAAGAATATGTATTTATAACTCTTGGTATGATAATGGTAGCAGCAGGTTTATATTTCTTTCTTATGCCCCAGAAATTAGCTGTAGGTGGAGCTAATGGACTTGCGATTGTTATTAATCATTGGATTCCAATTTTATCAATAGGAGCTATTATGATAATCATTAACATAGTTTTATTTATAATTGGTTTTCTTATTGTGGGAACCAGCTTTGGATTTAAGACTATTTATGCAAGTCTGGGGACTTCTATAACCATTTCTTTATTTGAGAGAGTTATACCTATACAACAGCCTTTAGTAGAAGACATTATAATACAGCTAATTTTTGGAGTTTTTATATCGGCAATAGGTATGGGGATTGTATTTAATCAAAATGCATCAACAGGTGGAACTGATATAATAGCAAAGATAATAAATAAGTTCTTTGGGATAGAGCTTGGCAAAGGAGTGCTTATATCAGACTTCATTATAATAATAATGGCTGGATTTGCATTCGGGCCTGAGTTGGGAATGTATTCTCTATTGGGAATTATATTAAATGGTGTAGTAATAGATTGGACTATCGAGGGTATAAGTTTGTGCAAAGAAGTCAATATAGTGAGTGAATATAGTAATGATATTAAAGAATATATAGTAAATGATTTGGAAAGAGGGGCGACTATATATAATGCTAAAGGAGCTTATACAGGAGAGAAAAAGAATGTAGTAGTAACAGTTATAGATAGAAGAGATTTTATTAAATTGAAAAGTTATATTAAAGGCATAGATAAAGATGCATTTATTACAGTAAGTAATGTTTATGAAGTATTAGGTGATGGATTTAAAAACATAGAAGAATAAGATTAATAGAAAGGTTGATTTCACTAAAGAAATGAACCTTTTCTATAACGAATAAGAAAATTCTACTTTTTTTGTCTTTTTCATTTTAGAACTTGACCTATTTGAGTTTTAAGCAGATTGTCGAACATTTTGATTTCGTACAAGTCGCTTATGCAGTGACCAAAAAGTTTTCCTTAAAATTCTCCTTTAGAAGCCTTTTTTTATTAAGAAGTTTTTTGTATTTTACGAGAACTTTGGTATAATGAATTTGATAGAAAAATAATAGGGGTGTATAAATGAATAAGCAAGGTAAAGATTTTATTTTAGGTTTAATGTTAATAATATTTTTAATTTTAGGTTTTATGGTTAATGGTAGCAGTGAGGGTATTCTATTTGATGTGGATATAATGAAGTACATACATAATAATACCAATCCAAGAATATTATCATTTATGAAATTTATATCCTTTATAGGATCTGTAAATTTTTTATTGCCAGTTACTGCTATGGGGATATCATATACGTTAATCAAAAAGAAATATTACATATCTAAATTATTGTTGTTATCAACTCTGGGATCATATTTATTAAATTATTTATTAAAGCAATTCTTCCAAAGAACGAGGCCATTAGAGTTTTTTTTGGTGAATCAAGGGGGATTAAGTTTTCCTAGCGGACATTCTATGGTAACAATGACCCTTTATTCTACAATAGCATTTTTATTGGCGAAAAAAGTAGATAATGATAGGAAGAAAAAGCTAATCCATATTATATCTTTTGTCATGATATGTCTAATGGGAATTAGTAGGATTTATTTAGGAGTCCATTGGCCAACAGATGTAATAGGTGGATATTTGATAGGGTATATATTTTATTGTATAAGTATTAAGTTAATTAAAGAATAAAAATAAATATGCCACTTAAAAGATTTATATATAGATTATTGACAAAGGATATATCTCTATATATAATAAATATAAATAAAATTACTCTTAATGTAAAAGTTAAGAGGTTTTTTATACGAAAAATTAAATGCAAATGATTTGCGTTGGCATTTAAGTGGTAAATAAAATAAGATTAGAAGCGAGGAGGAGTATATGGTGAAGGGAAAAAGGATTTGGAAGACATTTATAATTTCTCTTGTAATATTATTGATGTCAGGTTGCAGTAAAAACACAGATCATGAAGAAATAAATAGTGGTAGACTAAAAATTATAACGACTTTGTTTCCTCAATATGATTTTGTAAAGGAAATTGGCAAAGACAAGGTTGATGTAAATTTATTACTTCCACCAGGAGTAGAATCGCATTCATATGAACCCACTCCTAAAGATATGGTAGATATTAAGAATGCGGATATATTTATTTATACTGGTGAGTATATGGAACCTTGGGCGAAAAAAATAGCAGATAATATTGAAGGCTATAATTTAATAATAACTGATGCTAGTGAAGGTGTAGAACTACTTGAAGGACATGGGCATGAAGAAGATGAGCATGAGGGTCATGAGAATGAAGAAGATGAGAATGAAGACCATGCTCATGATCACAGTGATAAGGATCCTCATATATGGCTAGATCCTATGTATGCACAAAAAATGATAGATAACATAACCGTAGCTCTTACAAAAGCAGATAAAGAGAATAAGGAATTTTATATAAAAAATGCAGAAGAATATAAAAAACAATTAGACTTACTAGACAAAGAAATTGCAGAAGCTTTAGAGAAGGTAAATTCAAAAAAGGTTATCTATGGTGGGCATTCTGCATTTAGTTATTTTGCTAGGAGGTATAATCTAGAGTTTATTACACCATACAATGGATTTTCTCCTAATGCAGAGCCAACACCTAAAATGATTATTGAATTAATTAAAAATATTGAAGATGCAGGGGTAAAATCAATATTCTATGAAGAATTAATTGATCCTAAGGTAGCTAAAATAATATCGTCAGAAACGGGAGCTAAAATGATTTTATTGCATGGTGCACATAATTTATCTAAGGAAGAGATAGAGTCAGATGTAAGATATATCGATATTATGAAAGGAAATTTAGAAAGATTAAAAGAAGGACTTGGCTATGAAGAATGAGATATTATCAGTAAAAAATTTAACTCTAAAATATGGAAGGCATGAAGCAGTAAAAGATATTAGCTTCAGCCTATATAAAGGAGATTATCTAGGAATTATTGGACCTAATGGTTCGGGCAAAACCACATTATTAAATGCAATTTTAGGATTAATAGAGTGTACAGATGGCAGAATAAATTTTCATGGGGAAGCTAGATTAGGCTATCTTCCGCAAAAATCTATTTCAAGTGATAAGTTTTTTCCAGCAAAAGTAAAGGAGATAGTTGCAACAGGATTATTATCACAAAAAGGAATATTTAAATTCTATACAGAGGAAGATTATATTAAAGTAAATACTATTCTCAAGAAACTGGATATATACGATTTAAGATATAAAAAAATAAGTGATTTATCCGGAGGACAGCAGCAAAGAGTATTTTTGGCACGGGCTATGGTATCTTCACCTAATATATTAATACTAGATGAGCCCACTAACTATTTAGATACTAAAATGAGAGATGAGCTTTATAGAATTCTCAAAGAATTAAATAAAGAGGATAATGTAACTGTAATAGTAGTATCTCATGATTTGAAAACTCTAGGAAATTATATAAATAAGGTTTTATATCTTGAAACAGAGCTTATTTTTTATGGCGCATATAAATCCTTCCTCCATTCAAAGGAAATAGGAAGATACTCAAATCCTATCAATATAGATCAAATAGATGGAGGGATATAATTGGGAAATATAATTTATATAATAGGAGAGATATTAAAATATGATTTTATGATGAAGGCAATTGTTGCGGGAAGTTTAATAGCGATTTCTTCATCATTTCTAGGGATATTTCTTGTACTAAAGAAATATTCTATGATTGGTGATGGATTAGCCCATGTAAGTTTTGCAACAGTGGCTATGGCCTTATTATTAAATCAGTCACCTATATTAATGTCCATACCAATAGTTGCTGTAGCCTCAATAATAATATTGAAACTAACTGAGACAAATAACATAGATGGGGATGCATCTATAGGTCTTATATCATCTTTTTCAGTGGCTTTAGGAGTGCTAATTTCTTCCTTGTCAAATGGATTTAATGTTGATTTGTTTAGTTATCTTTTTGGAAGTATTTTAGTAATCAGCAATTTTGAACTAATACTTTCTGTAATCTTATCCATAATTATTTTATTATTAATTATTCTATTTTATAATAGTTTATTTGCAATTACCTATGATGAAAATTTTGCTATGACAATGGGGATAAATGTCAAACAATTAAATTATCTAATATCAATTTTAATATCCATAACGGTAGTTCTTGGCATCCGAGTAGTTGGTACGATGTTAATCTCAAGTATGATTATTTTTCCAACAGTAACAGCATTACAATTATCTACTAGTTTTAAAAATACTATAATTATATCTATAATAGTATCAGTTTTATCAGTACTATTAGGGATACTTATTTCATTTATCTATGACCTTCCAACAGGAGCTACAATAGTTATTGTAAATGCCATTTGCTTTGTGATATCTTTAATTATAGGGAAGATAAAATAAAATTGAGATAATTAAAAGGAGATAGCAAATTGAGAAGAATAGATAATAAGGAAATATTTAGTAAACATGGAATAAAGAATACGAAACAGAGAAATGTAATTTTAGATATATTGAAGAATACAGATTCGCCTATTACTGCGGAAGAAATATTTATAAGAAGTCAAGATTCAAATGTAAATATGAATTTTTCAACGGTATATAGGATATTAAATACCTTTGTTTTAAAGGATATAGCTATAAAGACTAGTATTGGAGAAGATGATAAAAATCTATATGAGCTAAATATGGAAGAACACAGTCACTATCTAATTTGCTTATCATGTAAAAAAATGATAAAGATAGGACACTGTCCCTTAGAGGAATATGAAAGTCAAATACAACGAAATACTAAGTTTCGTATAATAGGCCATAAGTTAGAAATACATGGTTATTGCCCTGAATGTATAGAGGAGGATATGCATGAAAATAAAAATTGATATTATATCAGGATTTTTGGGTGCAGGCAAAACTACTTTAATAAAAGAGATGATTAGTCAAAAACTTTATAATGAAAAAGTAGTAATTATAGAAAACGAATTTGGAGAAGTAGGTATAGACGGAGAGCTAATAAGAGAGTCTGGATTAGAAATTAAAGAAATAAATTCAGGATGTATATGTTGCTCTTTAACACAAGATTTCGAGAAATCTATTGAGGAAATAATTGAAAAAATCAATCCAGAGAGAATTATTATAGAGCCATCTGGAGTAGGGAAATTATCTGAAATAATTAAAGCTTGTAAGTCAGAAAGATTAGAAGATTTAATCCAAGTTAATATGTTGATAACAGTTGTTGATGTAGAAAGATTTTATTTATATATTTCGAATTTTGGAGAGTTTTTTGAAGATCAAATAAAAAATGCTAAGACTATTTTGCTTAGTAGAACTAATAATACTGGTAAAGAAGAAATAGAACTTGTAACTAGCCAAATACAGAAGATTAATAGTAGAGGAAATATAGTTTCAACACCTTGGCAAGAGCTTAAATTAAATACAATTATTTCATTGGCAGAGAAAAATACTATTAGTCCTATCAATAAAAAAGTAAAGAATATCAGAGTAGTAAAGGAAAAAGTAAAAAAATCGAATTCGCATAAAGTATTTCAATCTTGGGGGTTGGAAACTCCTAGGATTTTTACAAAAAATAAGATAGAGGATATTGTAAGAAAATTTGATATATCCAAAGAATATGGAAATATTTTAAGGGCGAAAGGAATTGTAGAAATCCAAGATAATAGGTGGATTCAGTTTAACTATGTTCCGGGTGATATTCAAATAACAGAAGTATCACCGAATTATAATGGAAAGGTTTCCATTATAGGAACTGGGCTTAATAAAAATAAATTAAATAAAATATTTCATGATATATAACAAGAGGACATGTTTATGAAAACAGGAATAGAAATAGTTACAGGATTTTTGAGTTCTGGGAAAACATCAATGATTAATATTATTTTAGGAGAGAATATAGATAAGGATAAAAAAATAGTTATAATACAATGTGAAATGGGACAAAAAGAAATAAATGAAAAAGAAATAAATGAAAATATAATCATTGAAAAAATTCCAAAGGGTAATTCCTTAGAAGAAATGTATATAAAGCAAATAGTCGATAAATATTCTCCAGATAAGATTATTATTGAGCAAAATGGGATGGAAACAATTGAAGAATTATTAAATCAATTAGATACTAAAAGTATGAGAAAATACACAAGAATTGAAAGGATTATAAATATTATTGATTGCAAGCAGTTTAATATGCTAATGGGAATACTAGGAAATAATCTTATAAATAAGATATCCTATAGTGATCTAATTATTTTAAATCATGTTGATGGCGTATCTGATGATGAGTTAGAGGACATCAATAAAAAAATTGGGAGTATAAATAAATCAGGTTTAGTTATAGAAATTAATGAACATGAAAAATTTCTAAATTATACTAAAAATAAAGAAACAAATAAAATATGGAAAGGGACGATTTATGATAAGTTATCAATACTCTTTTTAATAGTTGCATCAATTTATTTATCTATAAACCTTTTAATATCAATTGATTTCAGCAAATTTAACATAGACTTTTCTAATATATATATTTTAAATACAATTTTTATAAGCATATTGATGGAATCATTCCCATTTTTAATTCTTGGAGTATTTATATCATCTATTATTCAGATATTTGTAACAAGAGATATGATAGTTAAGTATTTTCCTAAAAATAAAATAATATCATTTCTAGTAGCCATTGTGGGAGGGTTATTTTTTCCAGTTTGTGACTGTGCCATAGTGCCTGTTGTATCTAGATTAGTAAAAAAAGGAGTTCCATTATATGCAGCAGTAACTTTTATGTTAGCGGCTCCCATTGTAAATCCAATAGTTATAGTCTCTACATATTATGCATTCCCTGGGCAGCCACAAATCATGATATTTAGATTAATAATAGGTATCATAGTTGCAATAATTTCTGGTATTTTATTTCTGATTTTTCCTGAGGGGGAAATGACTGTTAAAAGCCATGAATTAGACAATCTTTGCAATTGTGTTTATTGTAATAATATAGATAATAGAGATATTAAAGGGAAAATAAGTACAATATTCAAACATGCAGGTGAAGAATTTTTCGATGTTGGAAAGTTCTTGATAATAGGTGCATTATTGACAAGCTTTTTTCAAGTCATAATTCCTAAGGATATTATTTTAAAACTGGGAGGAGATAGTGTAACGGCTATTCTACTTATGATGTCCATAGGATTTCTTTTTTCCTTATGTTCATCATCAGATGCTTTTATTGCCAGAAGTTTCCTAAATCAGTTTTCACTAAGCAGTATAATGGGATTTATGATTCTAGGACCTATGATAGATATTAAGAATTTAATTATGTTATCAGATATTTTTAGTAAAAGGTTCATTATCAAACTGACTTTTATTGTATTTAATGTAACATTTTCAGCTATTTGTTTTTTTACTATATTATATTTAGGGTGATTAAATATGAAGCTAAGAAGATTCCATAGAATAAATATAGATATTTTTTTGAGATTAGTCTTTTTATTAGGTTTTACTGTATTTTATCTTATGACAATTAAAAAGAATACAGTGACTAACTATGTTCATCCTCGCATAATACCATATATTGGTTTTGCTATAATCAGTTTTATATTTATAATACTATTTATGGTAAAGGAGCTTTTTAAAGTCAGGAGAAAGAATACTAAAATAGGGAGATATATTATTTTTTTATTTCCTGTACTGACAGCATTTATATTTCCGCCTAAGACAATGATTTCTGAAAGTGCGAAATTAAATAAAATTACTTCAAAGAATATAGTAGAGTCAAAAACAGATAGTGAAAAAGAAACTGAAGAGAGTATTTCATCAGAAATATTTGATATATATAGTGATATACTCGATGATGAGGGAAATACTCTTTCTTTAGAAGATGGTAGAATTATTCTTGATGAAGATAATTTTATAAAATGGATTGATGAAATATATATAAATGTAGATAAATATGAAGGGAAAACTATCGAATTAACTGGATTTGTCTTTAGAAATAATGAATTCAAGCAAAGTGAATTTGTAATGGGAAGGCTTATGATGGTATGCTGTGCAGCTGATACTCAGGTTATAGGCTTTTTATGTAATTATGATAAGGCATCTGAATTAGAAGAAGGTTCTTGGAATAAGATTAGTGGAATTTTAAAAAGCATAGAGGATAATGAAGAGAAAATACCTCTAATTGAAATTGAGAGTATAGAAGAAGCAAATAGACCAGAGAATGAATTTATATATCCTTATTAATAAAGTTTAACATTATAAAAAAATATATAATATAAAAATATGCTGGTTTCTACAGAAACCAGCATATTTTTATATCTTTAATGTTTATCTTCACCTCCATGTTATTTTTTGCATATTCTAAAGTACCAAAGAATATGGGAGGGATTTTATGGACATTCAATTAAATGCTCTACATTATGTATATCTTCTATTCACTCTTTTAATATTAGGGGTAATGATTAAAAAGAGAGATACTTCTTTAGTATGTATTTTAGGAGTATTTATACTAGGAATCATTGCTACTTCTTCATTATCTCAAGCAATAATGGGAGTTTTCAATTCTTTCATCTATGCCATAGTGGAACTAATGGGAACAATCCTTATTATTTCAGTAATAGTAGGGATGAGTACGATTCTAACCAAAACAGGAATAAACGAAATAATGGTCTCACCTTTTACAAAATTAATCAAGAATCCTACATTAGCTTATTGGGTAATAGGATTACTTATGATGATAATATCTTGGTTTTTTTGGCCATCTCCAGCTGTAGCTCTAATAGGAGCAGTTATGTTACCAGTGGCAGTTAGTGCTGGATTACCAGCTTTAGCTGTGGCTATGACAATGAATTTATTTGGGCATGGAATAGCATTATCGGGAGACTTTATTATTCAAGGAGCACCAAAGCTTACAGCAGATGCAGCAGGTATTCCAGTATCACAAGTGATTTCTGCAAGTATTCCATTAGTAATTGTTATGGGCGTAGTTACTACAATTACGGCATTTATATTTTTAAAGAGAGATTTGAAAAGTGGAAAAATAAAAACAGAAGAAAAAGTCAATAGATTTAAGAATAAAGAAGAGGAAGATATCTTAAAAAACATACTAACAATGAAGACCAAGAAAACTTTGGCGGTTGTAACTCCCATGTTATTCGGCATAGATGTTATAATTATGTTTGTAGCCAATTTACAGGGTGGAGATGCCACAGCTTTAATAGGCGGAACTGCCATATTTATACTTGTATTAGTTTCACTGTTGGTTCATAAAGGAAAAGCTTTAGAAGAGATAACAAAATATTTAGTATCAGGATTTAAATTTGGATTTGAAATATTTGGTCCGGTAATACCAATAGCAGCTTTTTTTTACTTAGGAGATGATGGGTTTTTAAAAGTTATTGGTGAATTCTTACCTGAAGGCTCTCAAGGATTAGTAAATGATTTAGGTATCGCCTTAGCTAATATTGTACCATTAAATGCTGGAGTAGGAGCAGTGACCATTACATCAGTAGGGGCAATAACAGGCTTAGATGGCTCAGGTTTTTCTGGTATATCTTTAGCAGGTTCTGTGGCTAGATTATTTGGAGCCGCAATAGGGAAAGGTGTAGCTACTCTTACGGCCCTAGGTCAAATTGCAGCAATATGGGTAGGAGGAGGAACACTAATACCTTGGGCAGTTATTCCAGCAGCAGCCATTTGTGGAGTAGATCCTTTTGAATTAACGAGAAGAAACTTTAAACCAGTAGTTATTGGATTGACTATAACTACCATAGTAGCAATGTTCATTATGTAGATAAACCATTGGATAATATAACAATTTTAATGTTATTCATTACAAGATTTAATATAAAAAGGCTTCCATTAAAGTACTAATAATTTAAGGAAGCCTTTTCCCTATTTTAATAAAAAATACATGCAATATAAAATTGTATGATATAATAATATCAATATACAGAATAGTTCGGCAAAATATAGGCATAAAAATAATAATAAATTATTAAGAAGGGGGAGATGTAAAATGAGTAGGCTTAGTATAATTACGCGAAATCAGGCACAGCAAACCATTTATTTGATTAAAAATGAAAATCCTAATCCTGATGCATTTAAGGAAGTAAGAGGAAGAAAAGGATGGAAAGAAGCAAGCTTTGACCAAAACTTAGGGTTGCTGTTGCCAGTGGATTGGGAAATGCAAGAAAGCTAATAGAGGCTATTAGAGTGGGAACTGCTGAATATGACTTTGTTGAGATTAGACCTGTCCTATAGGCTGCGCTAGTGGAAGAGGACAGCTAGAGGATGGTAAGGAATTGGCTGGTGAAAGAGCTGAAATACTATATGGTTTAGATAAAGTAAATAATCTTCGCTTCTCCCATGAAAATCCATCAGTCATTAAATGTTATGAGGAATACTTAGGGAAACCATTATCAAATAGATCACACAAACTACTTCATACTAATCAAAAAGATTGGTAAAATATAAATTAAGACCTCTAAGTATGGGTAACTATACTTAGAGGTTTTATCAACAATAAAGTCAGACTAAAAAATATAAGGAGCATGAGAAAGATGAAAAAAACATTGTTATTGTATTTATTCTTAATTATTGTAATACTAGGTTTTACAGGCTGTAACAAATTAGATACTTTGCAAAAAGAGCCTAAGATTATTAAATTTAGTTATCAAGATGGGACACCTGCTTTAACAGCTGCTAAGTTGGCTAAAGAAAATCCAATTATTGATGAGAATATAACTATTGAATATGAAATGGAAAAATCTCCAGATTTACTAGTCACAAAGATATTAAAAGGGGAAGCAGATATTGCCATAGTTCCATCGAATCTAGCAGCTCAGGCATTTAATAAGGAACTGCCATATAAAATAGTAGGTACATCTGTATGGGGTTCACTCTATCTAGCTAGTACAGAAGATATAAAGGATTTTGAGGAATTAAAAGATAAGGAAATTTATACCTTTGGAAAGGGACTCACTCCAGATATAGTCCTTAGATATGTTTTATCTAAAAATGGAATTGTTCCAGATAAGAATGTGAAGATTACATATTTAAATGCTGCTTCAGAGGTTGGTCCTATATTCATCAGTGGAAAATCTAATCTAGCCGTTTTAGCAGAACCTTTGTTAACTACTGTGACGATGAAGAAACAGGATACTAAAGTGATTTTTGACCTTAACCAAGAATGGGCTAATGCAACAGGAGTGACTAAAGGCTATCCTCAAGCTAGCTTAATAATTAAAGAAGACTTAATAAAGAATAATATAGAATTTGTGAAAGAATTTATTGATATATATGAGGAAAGTAGGAAATGGGCAAAGGAAAATGGAGAAGAATTAGGAAAATATGCAGAAGAATTGGGAATTAGTGTAGCAAAGGAGACAATAGAGAAAGGGATAATATGGACTAATATAGAATCCTTTGATATAAGAGATGGTAAAGAAGAATATAATGCCTATTATGGAGCAATATTAGATTTTGCACCGGATTTTATAGGAGGAAAAATGCCTGATGAAAAAATTTATTTTGAAAGATAGGAAATTATCTATCATTTCAAAAATCTTAATAATAATTATATGGATATTGCTATCAATATTTATAGACAATGAAGTGATATTTCCTACAATAAAGAGTACTTTTAGTAGTCTTGTAGATATAGCCACAAATTCAAATTTTTTAATTATTATTGGCTATTCTCTCCTAAGAAGTTTGATTGGATTTATGATATCATTGTTTTTAGCCATGGTGATAGGAATTTTTTCTAGTATCTCTAAGACCATATATTATCTAATGGTTCCTATAATAAACTTTTTAAGTTCAGTACCAACTATGGCGATTATTATATTGGCTCTCATATGGTTGGATAATGAGATGGTACCGATTTTTGTAGGATTTATTATGGTATTTCCTATATTATATGAAACGGTTTTAAATGGAATATTAAACGTGGATAAAAAAATTATAGCCATGGCAAAAATATACAAGGTAGATAAGACTACTATTATAAAGAATATCTACATACCAAGTATCTTGCTAAGTTTAAATAATATTATATCTTCTGCATTGGGGATTAATCTAAAGATGGTAATTGCAGGAGAAGTATTGTCACAGCCTAAATATGCCATAGGGAGTAATCTGCAATTACAGAAGATGTACTTGAATACTTCAGGAGTTTTTGCTTGGATAATAGTAATTCTTCTTATTTCTAAAATATTTGAATATATGCTGGAAGGGATAAAAAATTTATGTATCAAGTCAAGAATATAATAAAAAATTATAATGATTTAAAGGTATTAGAGGATATTAGCATTGATTTTCCCAAAAATAAGACTACCTGTATTTTAGGACCATCGGGATGTGGAAAAACCACTCTTTTAAATATAATATCAGGAATAATAAAAGAGTATTCAGGAGAGATAATAGGATTTGAAGATGATATATCCTTTGTTTTTCAAGAGGACAGGCTTATTCCATGGAATAATGTAAGTTCTAATATAGAATTTGTTTTGAAAAATAAAATGAATAAAGAGAAAATAGAGACTACTATGGAAAGGTATTTAAAATTAGTCAATTTAGAGGAATACAGATATTATTATCCCAAGGACCTTAGCGGTGGAATGCGACAAAAGATAAGTATATTGAGGGCTTTTGCTTATCCATCGAACTTACTTATAATGGACGAGCCTTTTAAATCCTTAGATATCAATAGTAAGCAAGTATTAATAGATTTTTTTAAGGAACTGAGAATAATGGAAAATAGAACCTGTATAATAGTAACCCATGATATAGAAGAGGCTTTAACCTTAGGAGATAAAATTGTAATATTAACGGAAAAACCTACTAGGGTAAAGAAGATAATGGAATTAAATGGAAGTCAAGAAAACAGGATTAAGTTAAGGGAAATAATAGAAAAGGAGTTAATGATGTAATAATCAACTTAGAATACCTACTTTATTTAAGATATAATAGGATATACGCATTAAGAGGAGATGTCAATAGATTTTGCTATATATAAGAAAATAGAAAAGTTCTAGAGGTGATACTATGAAAACAGAAATGAAAAGAATTTTAAAAATAGTCTTGGGAATTTTAATCATAATACTGCCTTATATTTATGCAAATGGAGATATAAAGGGATATAAATTTATAAGCCCTATGTATGAAGTTTATTTTATATCCAAAGTAATATGTGCTATAGCAGGTATTCATATGATAAGCAAAGAAATTTAATTTTGAAATGTTCTTAGCTTTAATAGTTAAAGGGTAGGTTTTTAGCGAAGACTAAAAACCTACCTACCTATTTTACCTATCCTAATACATCCATACTTTTTTCTTCAATGAACTGATTAGTATATAGATTATAATAATAACCCTTCTTCTTAATCAATTCCTTATGATTTCCTGCTTCTTCAATTTTTCCATTTCTTATAACTAAAATCCTATCTGCATTTCTTATGGTAGATAATCTGTGAGCTATAACAAAGGATGTTCTTCCATCTAGTACTTTGTGAATAGCATCTTGAATAATCTTTTCAGTTTCCGTATCTATAGATGAAGTAGCCTCATCTAGTACAAATAGTCGTGGATTACGAACCACAGCTCTTGCAAAGGATATAAGCTGTTTTTGTCCAGTAGAAAGTAGACCTCCACCTTCACCTACCTCAGTATCATACCCTTTTTCAGTATCCATAATAAAGCTATGGGCATCAACTAATTTGCTTGCAGCTATAATTTCTTCATCTGTAGCATTTAGATTACCATATTTAATATTTTCCTTTATAGTACCACTGAATAGATGAGGAGCTTGTAGTACATATCCAAGATTTTCATGTATCCAGTTTTGTGGCATATCTTTATAATTTATACCATCGATTAAAATCTCACCGGATGTAGGTTCATAAAATCTACAAAATAGATTTACTATAGTTGATTTTCCTGAGCCAGTTTCACCAACTAAGGCTATAGTCTCACCTGACTTAACCTTTAAGTTAAAATTATCAAGTATAGTTTCTCCAGTTTTATAAGAAAAGGATACATTTTTAAATTCAATAGCTCCCTTAATCTCAGGCCAAAGTTCTCTTTTAGGATTTAACAAGTCTCCATATTTTTCTTTTACCTCACCACTATCTATTATAGCAGGTACTTCATTCAATAAAGAGAAGACTCTTTCAGCAGAAGCTTGAGCTGCCTGTAGTTCTGCAAATATTACAGCTATCTGACGTACTGGCTCATAAAATTGAGCTGTATAAGATATAAAGGCTACCAAGGTTCCATAAGAAATAGCACCCAATAAAACTCCTTTACCACCATAATTTAAAGCTAAAGCAGTACCTATACTACCTAGAGTAAGTATAATAGGTAGATAAACAGAGGAAATTACAGTAGCTCTTATGGATTTATCTCTCATAGATGTGGTTATCTCAGAAAATTCCTGAAGATTAATATCTTCTCTAACTAATGTTTTTGTAGTTTTAGCCCCCTGAATATCCTCATTATAGGCAGCTGTAATCTTGGAGTTTATCTTTCTCACATCTCTTTGAGCCTTTAGTATTTTCTTTTGAAAATAAAAACTGATAACTGCTAATATCGGTATTACAGATAATGTAATTAAAGCTAATTTAAAGTTTAATTTAATCATTGCAATGGTTACAGCAGTCATCATGGAGAAACCCCATGCAAGGTCTACCAATGACCAAGATATGGTCTCTGATAGCCTACCTATATCAGAGGTCATTCTTGCCATTAACCATCCAACAGCCTTATCATCATAATAGGATAGAGGTAAAAGCTGAAGCTTTTCAAATCCTATCCTTCTAATATCATAAGCCATTTTTGTTTCTAGTTTTCCAGCTAGAGATATGAATAGATAAACCGTAAGAGATAATGCAATTACTGCAGAAAAATAAACAAAACCAAATTTTTCTATTCCAGCTAAAGTGTTTTTTTCTATAAAATTATCTATAGCATATTTCGTCATTAGAGGAAAAACAGAATCCAATATCCCAAGGCATATCATCATCAAAGCCAATATTCCAAACTCAAGTTTATATGGCTTTAAATATTTAAAGAAATCTTTCCATATATTAATCTGTATCTTATCTTGATTATTATTTTCTTGTGTCAAATTAACACCCCCTATGCATTTATTACTTCATCATCTAATGAATTTTGTATGGTATATACTCGTCTATATAGCCCTTCCTCATTAATCAAATCATTATGAGTGCCTCTTTGGATAATTTTTCCCTTATCTATTACCAGTATCATATCTGCTTCAGCTACAGTTGAAATTCTATGGGATATGATAATAGTAGTAGCTCTATTTTTTCTACTGCCTAAAGCCTTTCTAATGGAAATATCCGTCTCAGTATCTACTGCAGATAATGAGTCATCAAATATAACAATTGGACAGTCATTAATAATAGTTCTTGCAATTGCCATTCTTTGCTTTTGACCCCCAGATAGTGAAACACCACGTTCTCCTACGATAGTTTCATAGCCAGATTCAAAGGATTTTATATCTTCATGGATGGAAGCAGTTTTGGCAGCCATAATTACTTTTTCATCTTTTAAAGATGGATTAGCTAGCCTAATATTCTCTCTTATATTTTTAGCATAAAGGAAAGGCTCCTGTAGTACTAATCCAACATTTTTTCTAATCCAAGATTTATCTATAGTATTTAGCTCAATACCATCAATTTTTATAGATCCATTATTATACTCATATAGTCTTGGTAGTAAATGTACCAAAGAAGATTTACCAGATCCTGTAGGTCCTATTAAAGCAATGGTTTCACCAGCTTTAACATTAAATGAAAGATCTGATAAAACTGGTTTATTCTCCTCATACTCAAAATAAACATTTTTAAATTCTATATTACCTCTGATATTAGGTTTATGATTATTTTCATCTAATATCTCTATAGGCTCTGCAAATATTTCATCAATTCTTTTTAATGATACAAATGCCTTCCCCATATCTGTTAGGGTTCTACCCATTTGTCTAACTGGCCAGATTATCATATTAATATAACTAACGAAAGCTACAAAAGACCCAAGTGACAATTCACCTTCATATGCAAGGTAGCTACCAACTATAATAACAAATCCAACCTGGGACATACTAAGTAAATCAGATAATCCCCAATAAGCTGATAAGTTTTTTATTAGCTTATAAGTTAAATCCTTATATTCTAAATTTTTCTCATCGAATTTATCAACTTCGTATTTTTGTCTGGAGAAGGCTTTAACAACCCTTACTCCTGTCAAATTTTCTTGAAGAGTAGTAGTCATTCTAGCCTCTGCCTCATCAGAGGCCTCAAAGGCCTTTTTAACCTTAGTAAAAAATATAAATGAGAACAAAAATGTTATAGGTAATACTATTATAGATATCATAGCCATCTTAATGTTCATGGTGAACATTACATAAAGTATGAAAATCAACATAAACATTGATCCTACAACCTCTACAAGTTGTATAGATAAAAATCTTTTTATTGTATCTACATCAGATGTACATTTTTGTATAAGCTCTCCAGTTTCTGATTTAACATGATATTCATAAGGTAGTCTCTGTATATGATCATAGAGTTTATCCCTTATTTTTTTAGTAGTATTTTCTGCTGATTTACTAGCTAAAGTGTTTTTTAAATATAGAAATATTCCTCTCGAAATAGCTACAGAAATAAGTAAAAGTCCTATAATCCATAGTTTTTCTTTTAAAAATTCTTTTCCACCTAAGAAATCAACAATTTTCTGAATGGTTGAAGAGTTAATTACTTCATCACCAATTATGCTATCAATTGTGGTTCTCAAGATAAGAGGGGTGGCAGTAGTAAGTATTTGTGATATAAGAATAGATATCATTCCAAATAAATAAATAATCCTGTACCCTTCCATAAAGTTTAGTAGTTTTTTAAAATTTTTCATTATCTCCCTCCTTAATAAAAAAACCATAGGTATGCACCTATGGTAAATTATTTTTATATTGAGACACGGATATCCTAAATAGGATATTACAAGAATATAAAAAACCATAGGTGAACACACCTATGGTATCAAATTCAGTAGCAAAAAATTAGTTCTTGTACCTAGGTCGTGTTGTTAAAATTATTAAGTTTTCCTTATTGTTAATTGTAAAATTCATTCTGATCATCTTCACGACCTCCTTTCATATTTTTGCCAATAATTTAATTATATATGAAAATTTGGAAAAATCAAGCTTTATTTTATAAAAATTATAAAATAAAACAAAAGAATGTTTCTTCAAAATAAAAGAAGCATTCTTTTGAAAATCATTTATTAATATACTTAGAAAACCAAGATTTTCCCTTTGGGTTTATAATCTTATGAAAATCATCTATAGGAACATCTTCATCTTCACACAATTTTTTTATATCATATTCTAATTCACAAGGTATCTTTGCAGCTGTTCCACAGCTTGAGCTGACTTGTCTAGGCACAGGCATCAGCTTTACAGGAATACCTTTATCATTCATAAATTTCTCAAAAATTAATGCATGTTGGGTAATATGAAATGTAACTACACAGTAAAAGTCTTCCATCAAATCACCTATTTTTTAATATGAATTGTATATTCTCCATTTTTTTCCTCTACATTTACATTATACCCTTTTCCAGTAACAAATCTAGTAATATTTTCAACTGCTACATGGGTATCAACTAAAACCTGTAATGCTATATTAGGATTAATATCAATTTCATTTTTAGTCATAATAACAGGTTCAGGACAGGACCTACCTCTAGCATCAATAATATTAGCCATTGATTTTTACCTCCTTAGACTGGGATTTAGCTTTTTTACTATTTATTACAACACTATAAGCTAAGAATAATACAAATATTATACCGATAATAACAGCAAGCTTGCCATTAGCCGTAGCACCCTTAGCGCTGGATGCTAAACCAAAGTTATGAGCAAATGCAGCACCAACTACAAGCCCTAATACTGTAACACCAGCATCGCCATCTCCCTGACTGGCTAAGACAGTTTGTCTAATTGGGCAGCCTCCAAGTAAAACTGAGCAAAGACCTACAAGAGTCATACCTAAGAAATTCCAAAGATGATTTGTATGAGCCACCGGTTGACCTTCAAAACCTAATTTAAAGCTACTGAAATTTAATATAAGATTACCAGCCAGATTAAATACAAAAATTCCAACTAATCCCCATAAGAAATGATAATCTTTAATTAGTATAGCATCTCTAAATCCACCAGCAGTACAGACTCTACTTCTTTGAAGAGCGATACCAACTATTGCACCTAAAACTAAGGATATAATAATAGGTGCTGCCATAGAACCGGGACCCTCTGTACTAAATAATATAAATGCAGGTTTAACAACTAAGAAAATAAGTAAAACAACAGCTATTATCGGGAAAATAAATCCTACAATTTTGGGTTGGTCTATACTTTTACCAAGGGTGTATCCCCTTTTAAGGAATTGTACACCTATGAAGATTCCTGCCACATATCCAAATAAACCTACCAGAGCATTTAAATCTCCATTTCCCAATCTTAGAAGCATTCTGAGTGGACAGCCTAAGAATACAAGAGCACCAATCATTAAAAAGAAGCCTAAAACAAATCTTATTAATGAAGAAGAACCACCTTTAACCTTAAAATCGCCTGTCATATAAGAAATAATAAAAGAACCGAATATTATGCCGATTATTTCAGGTCGTATATATTGCACTACTTCAGCCCTGTGCAGACCAAGGGCTCCAGCAATATCCCTCCAGAAACAAGCAATGCATATTCCCATATTACCAGGGTTTCCAAGCTTCATAAGAATAGCACCTATAAGTCCAATAATACCTCCATAGATAAACATTTTGCGTTTATCACCCATTTACAAAACCTCCTTTGAAAAATAATTATCAATCTTAACTAGATTATATAAAATTAGTTGGGGATATAAAAATAGAAGATATCTATAAATAATTTATATCTATAGATATCTTCTATACATAAACTGGATTATATGGAAATATATTCACATTCACTATTTTAATAAACATTCTTCTAGTAAGTCTATGTCGACAATTTTTAGCTTATTTTTATGGTAGTCAATTATACCGTCTTCTTTCATTTTCATCAATTCCCTCGACAAAGATGGACGAGGAATATTTAATAATTCTGCCATTTTTTTTCTACAGAATGGTAGTGTTAATAGCTTGTTTTTCTGCTTACTGTATTCAGTTAATATAATATTGGCAATTTTTTTTCTAACAGTATCATAAGAAAGATTTGTTATTCTATCATTTAGCATTAAAATTCTATTAGATAAAACTGACACAAAGTTATTTAACACTCTATCATCGGACCTCATTAGTTTAATTATATCATCTTTGTTTATATACATTATTTCAGTATTACTAGAGGAAATTATAGTAGCTGGATACTTGTGACTTCCAGAAAAAATAAGGGCTTCACCGAACACATTCCCAGCTTCAAAATTATTAATTGTTACAATTTTTCCTGATGGGAAAGGTTTATGAATTTCTACAGTGCCAGACAATATTATACCTAGACTGTTGCAATCATCTCCTTCTATTGCAATTACATCATCTTTTTGATAATTACTTATACTATATGAGACTACAGAGATTAAATCATTTATTTCATCCTTGTTTAAATTTCTAAATAATATTGACTTATTTAAACTATCTAGATATTTTTTCATAAAAACATCCTTTCTAAGTTTTGATACAAAGGCTACTTAATTTATAATATATACTAAAGGAAAATCCTAATAAAAACAAGGCTAATATTGATAAACAATATAAATAAAATTAATAATAAAATAATAGTCATAAATAAGTTTTTTTTTATAAATATTGGGTAAATAGGATAAAGATAAATGTATTTATTTTTGTATGAAACATTTTAAAAATTAAAATCATAATATTATAATCTTTAACTAATGATATAAACCATATAAACAACAAGATGTTTTGGGGAGGGTGCTGCATGACTTAATTGAGGTTCTTTGCTTATTTGTATTATAGAAAGTCTTTTATAAAATCAAAAAGGAGTTATTGCAATGAATAAAATTATGTTAATTAGTAAATTAAACCCCCAAGATTATACAGATGAGAAGAAGAAGATATTTTTTTTACTAGGTGGAATGAATATACCTACTATTGAAAACAAAATTATAGATGTTTTACGTAAATCGGAGTTAGTGGGATTAAGTGATATAGTTTTAAAATATAATGGAATAGAATTAAATATAAATACACAGAAAATACCTAATATAGTTAAACTTCTATGTAAAGAGAATATTTCCATATATAGCATTTATCAATTTTATAATCCAGATTTATAGTATAGTAGCTCTCTGAGAATGCAGAGGGCTATAAAATATTTAAGAGGTGATGTGATGAAGTATTTTGACAATATTAAAGGAAAGTTAATATTAGCAATAATCGTTGTGATATTAATAGTAGGAATTGCTGGATATACAAAAATTTCAATGGATAGAAAGACTATTTTATTATCAAATAAGATTGAGGAAAAAGTCCTTAGACTAGTTGAATTATCTACTGTGAAATATAATTATACTAATATAGTGGAATACGAGGACAAAGTACAATTAAGTGGTATAAGTGTACCTTTTACCAATAAAAAATTTATTGTAAAATATAGTGGATATATTAAAGCAGGTGTAGATTTAAGCACTATAGAAGTCAATGTAAAAAATAAGGATGCGGTAGAAATAAAAATGGATAAACCACAAATATTTGAAAATGTAATTCCAGAAGAAGAGGTTTATTTTTATGATGAGAGAGATTCTATATTTAATAAGCTAAGTTTTAAAGATTTATATGTAGTACTTATACAAGAAAAAGAGAAGATGAAAGAGGAAGTAATCCAAAAGGGAATACTAAATGATGCAGAGAAAAATGGCACTGATATTATTACTTCATTATTAGAAGGTATGGGCTTTAAAAATATTTCAATAACATTTAGATAACCAACAAGATTCACCCCTTAAACATTATGCAATTTTATAATAGCGAAAATAAAATTATAAGTTTAATTTATGGAATTGCTGCATATTAATGTTAGGAAGGGGGGATATAATGAACAAGGATATTAAAATGTTTATTTTAATAATTTTATTAGTAACTGTTTTTTTAATTTTAGGAAACTATATACATAGATATTCAACTATGAAAAAGTTAACCTTAGAGGATGTCTATTTAAAAGATAAAGCAACGAATTATACTATATTAATTGAAGTAGATAAGAAACAACTTAAATTAGTAGATAGAGAAAACGAAAGTATAATAAAAACATACCCAATAGCAACAGGAAAACCAAGTTCACCAACTCCCTTAGGAACATTTAAAATTATAGAAAAGGGACAGTGGGGAGAAGGATTTGGCACTAGATGGATGGGACTCAATGTTCCCTGGGGTAAATATGGAATACATGGCACAAATAAACCAGGTTCTATTGGTGGGAATTTATCTGCTGGATGTATTCGTATGAGAAACAAAGATGTGGAAGAGCTCTATTCTATGGTGAATCATAATACTATAGTTATCATAACAAATGGACTATATGGGAATTTTGGTCAAGGATTTAGGGAACTAAAACCTGGAGATAGAGGTGCAGATGTTTTAGAAGTTCAGAAAAGGTTGGCACAAAGAGGATATTATGAAGGCAGCTTAGATGGAATCTATGGAGAGGGTATGAAAGCATCTTTAATAAGATATTTAAAGGATAATAATATGACTCCTACAGATAAAATAAATTATGGAGTATATAGTATTTTAGATATTATTTTAATGGAATAACATATTTATGATTAGATGGAAGATCTTAGGGTATCATAGAACAGTAAAGGAATATATAGAATTAAATAAATATGAATAATAAAACAACAGGAGGCATATTATGGCATCAGAAAAATTATTAAAAGCGTTAAACGATCAATTTAACTTTGAATTAGCATCTGGATATCATTACATGGGAATGGCGGCATATTGTTCTGATAGAAATATGAATGGATTTGCTCATTTCTTCATAGAGCAGGCTAAAGAAGAATATTCACATGCTATGAAATTCTATGGTTTTATCTATGATATGGATGGAAGAGTTATGACTCAAGCGATGGAAGAACCAAAAAATGAATATAATTCATTCTTAGAAGTTTTTGAAACAGCTCTTGCACATGAGAAATTAGTTACTTCAAAAATAAATAATTTATTAGGAATGGCGGAAGAAGAAAAGTCATATCCGACTATTCAATTCTTACAATGGTTTGTTGAAGAACAACTAGAGGAAGAAAATAGTATGAAAGATATAATATTTAAATTAGAGGGAATTAAAGATAATTTCCATGGACTATATCTATTAGATAAAGAGTTAGGATCAAGATAATATAAAATATAAAAAGATAGGTCAATAAAGACCTATCTTTTTTTAGAACTTACTACTTAGTAGTTCCAGTTCCACCCATAGTTTGTTGTGCCATTCTAACTAAGTTTTTAGTCATATATCCACCAACATAACCATTTTGTCTTGATGGTAAATTACCTTTATCCATTGAATCATAGTTTGCCATACCTAATTCAGAAGCTATTTCTAACTTCATTTGGTTAAGAGCTTGACGTGCTTGTGGAACAAGAATGTTGTTACTACTATTATTATTTGTAGTCATTTTTTATATCTCCTTTCAATCTTAATTTTGTAAAACTTTGGTGTAGTAGTATTATGTGTAGAAAATCATTTAATAATCATGTAATATTATGCAATATTGAATGTGGTTTCCAGATTTTCCATAAACAGCTATTTTAAAGAAATAAGATTATTTTCCCTTTCACATAGACTTAAAAAGAAAATCCTTGTAGTTTTGGGGATTTTCTTTTTAAGTTTAAAAATTTGTAAATACATGATATAATAAGCTGTTCATATTTATAGAATAGGAGGAATAAAACTTGGAACAATTATTATTAGGTGTTAAAAGTCTTGAATTAAACCAAATACTTATGTTTATTATTGGCGGTATACTTATTTATCTAGCAATAAAAAAAGATTATGAGCCAATGCTGTTATTGCCTATAGGGTTCGGAGCAATACTAACAAATTTACCTGTTGTTGCAGGTATCCCAGGTATAGCTAGCGATGAGGGAATTTTAGGAATACTTAAAAATGCAGGAATTTTAAATGAATTATTTCCAGCTTTAATTTTCATAGCAGTTGGGGCAATGATAGATTTTTCACCCTTACTTCAGATGCCATCTATGCTTTTCTTTGGTGCAGCTGCACAATTTGGAATATTTATGACCATAATATTTGCATCTTTTTTAGGATTTGATATAAAAGAAGCTGCATCCATAGGAATTATAGGAGCTGCTGATGGACCTACATCTATATTTGTAGCCACGAGATTTGCCAAGCATCTACTAGGGCCAATATCTGTAGCAGCTTATTCATATATGTCTTTGGTGCCTATGATTCAGCCTATTGTTATAAAAGCTTTGACTACAAAAGAAGAAAGAAAGATTAGAATGGAGTATAGGCAAGTTAACGTATCTAAGACTGTAAAGATAATATTCCCAATAGCAGTTACTATAATTGCGGGGATTATAGCACCTATATCTGTTACTTTAATAGGATTTTTGATGTTTGGAAATCTTATTAGAGAATCTGGTGTATTAGAGAGGTTATCTCAATCAGCTCAAAATGAACTAGCCAACTTGGTTACTTTGCTTCTAGGAATAACTATTGGATCCACAATGACAGCAGATGCATTTATTAACGTGGATACTTTAAAGATAATGGGACTTGGGTTAGTTGCATTTATATTCGATACAGCGGGTGGAGTATTATTTGCTAAGTTTTTAAATTTATTTGTGAAGAAAAAGTACAATCCTATGGTTGGAGCAGCTGGTATTTCAGCATTTCCAATGTCAGCTAGAGTAATACAAAAATTAGCTAAAGAAGCAGACCCAACAAACTTTGTTTTAATGCAAGCAGTATCTGCCAATGTAGCTGGGCAAATAGGTTCAATTATAGCAGGTAGTATTGTATTGATACTATTATCTTAGGAGGTACATTATGGACGTTATATTATTTAAACTATTAGTCTATGGAATGGGGACTACATTTTTTGTTTTAATATTATTTTATTTTGTCATAAGAATATTAGTAAAATCATTTCCCGAGAAATAGCCCCCTTTTTAGGGGTCTTTTTATAACGAATAGGAAAGCTTTACTTTTATCTTTTAATTTCAAGAAAGCTACTTCTAATGTGACATTAGAAGCTTTTCTTACAAATATCAACTTTTAAAAAAGAAAAATAATAGATAACTCGATTAGGATATTTGATATTGGGGACTGGAATGTTTTGGGGCGTAGGGAAATATATGGAAGATATGAAAGGATATGACTAAGAAGATAATAGAGATAAACAATTAATGTATTTAATAGAACCGTTTCGGAAGCTAAATAATTAGCTTCTTTTTTATTGTTTGTAACCATTTGTTTTTTTCTACGTAATATGTAATGAACAGATTTTTTTAGGAGGAGAGAAAATGGATAGAGAATATGAAGGCGAAGGAAGACCATGTTGTCCTGGCGCACTAGCAAGGGCCTGTGTCCCCTTTCAAATTATGAATCAAGTATTTAGTCCGAGAGAAGCATTGAAAAAGGGAACATTATTCCCAGAATTATATCAACCATATATTGTGGAAGAGCATAGAGAAGGTGGGTGCAGATGCTATGGATAGAACACAGATGGATTTTCTAATAGAGTTAATGGAAGTATCTTTTGTTCTAGTGGAGACAGCTTTATATTTAGATACTCATCCAAATGATGAAAAGGCTTTGAGACTTCACAACAATGCATCTCAAAGATATAGTGAATTAGAAACTATGTATCAAGCAAAATATGGTCCTTTAAGAAATACAGGTATGAGTAAATATCCTTGGGGCTATATTGATGGACCTTGGCCTTGGGAAATAAACTTTACTAATTTTTAAAGGAGGATAACTATGTGGGTATATGAAAAAAAATTGCAGTATCCAGTAAGAGTTGATACAACCAATCCAGCATTAGCTGCAATGATATTAGAACAGTTTGGAGGACCAGATGGTGAATTATCAGCAGGAATAAGATATTTAACTCAAAGATGGACTATGCCAACAAATGAAGGTAAGGCAATATTGACAGATATAGGTACAGAAGAGCTAGCTCATTGGGAGATAATTGGAACCTTAGTATGGAGATTAGTAAAAGATGCGCCAGTACATCAAATAAAAGGAACGCCATTTGAAGCTCATTATGTAAATCACGGTAAGAGTCCTTTCCCTCATAATGCTGGAGGGCAAGCTTGGACAGCTGGATATATTCAGTCAAAAGCTGATCCAGTGGCAGATTTACACGAAGATATGGCAGCAGAAGAAAAAGCAAGATCAACTTATGAATATTTAATTATGGTAAGTGATGACCCAGGAGTAACTGATACATTAAGATTTTTAAGGGAAAGAGAAATAGTCCATTTCCAAAGATTTGGAGAAACATTAAGGATAGTACAGGAGTATTTGGATTGTAAGAAATATTATTAAAAGTGAATATAGAAAAAAGTTAAGGGCTCATATCTGCAATGGATATGAGCCTTTTTGTGACAAGATTTTGACGAGAAAAAGATATTTTAGATCATACGTTAGCTATTTGCCATAAGTTATATCTATATTATATAATAAGACTATAGACAAGCTGGAGGGTGAAAAATGAAAGATAACAATTATCTAACCAATATGAATTACGTAGATGCCATAATGATAGTAGATAGACATGGAAAAATTGTATATTCTGTGAGATATAATCCTAGATTTGATAGTAGTGGTTGTGAGGATGATCTTGAGAATATATTAAATAGAAATTTTTTAGAAGTATATTCTGGTATTAACCCTAAAGATAGTACTATGATTAGATGTATCAATGAAGGAAAGCCGATTTATTTATCAGAGCAGGTATTTAGTGATTATAAGGGAAGGATTATAAATACTCAAAACCTTACAATACCAATAATAAAAAGTGGAAAAATTCTTGGTGCAATAGAACTATCTAAAGATATAACGAAGATTGAAGAGCAGATAAAAAGTAAGGGTTATTCCTTTAAAACAGATTCCGTTAGATACAAAAGAATACAGGGACCTATATATACTTTTGAAGATATAATTACGTCAAATAAGGAAATGTTACATAATATAGAAAAGGCAAAAATAATATCAAATAATACGTCCTCAGTTATAGTCTATGGAGAGACAGGAACAGGTAAGGAGCTATACGTTCAATCAATTCACAATTATAGCAGTAGAAGAAATAAACCATTCATAGTACAGAACTGCGCTGCACTTCCTGAAAATCTATTTGAATCTATATTATTTGGCTCAGTTAAAGGAGCTTTTACTGGTGCTATAGATAAGCCAGGTTTATTTGAAGAAGCTCATGGGGGAACATTATTCTTAGATGAAGTGAATTCCATGCCTCTAAATCTACAAGCAAAATTACTTAGGGTATTACAGGATGGTAGGGTTCGTAGAGTAGGAGGTAGTCAAGAAAAGGAAGTAGACGTAAGAATAATTGCAGCAATGAATATAGAACCAGTCAAGGCTATGGAATTAGGACAAATTAGGGAGGATTTATTCTACAGGTTATGTGGAATAAGTTTAAAACTACTGCCACTTAGGGAACGAAAAGAAGATATAATGGTATATGTTGAATATTTTATAAATTTTTATAATAGGAAGTATAGCAAGGAGATAATTGGTATATCTAATGAAGTAATGAAATTGTTTCTTGACTACAATTGGCCCGGAAATGTAAGAGAACTTCAGCATGTAATAGAATCCTCAATTCATTTTGTAGGAAATAATGAAGAAATAAAATTAGATCATCTTCCAGTATATTTAAACGATAAGATTAATAAAGAGAATGATGATTTTATTGAGGATAATTTTGATATAAGTTGTGCCACATCTTTAGATGAAATGCTTGAAGGAATAGAAAAACAAATGATAAATAAAGCTTTAGAAAGTACAGGAGGTAATATAACTAGAGCTGCTTCATTATTAAAGATAACTAGACAAAGATTACACTATAAACTTGATAAATATGGAATAGATTTTAATTGATGTTAAAAAAATAGCAAAAAAATTTTCACTGGGTGACAGATTTCTGTCACCTTTATTATATTTTATCATCCTTAAATAACTAAAATAGCACTTTAATGATTGGCATAGCTTTTGCATTAACATGATGGTGTAAAGAGAGTAAGAAAAAGGAGGTTAAGATATGGAATTAATTCTAAGAAAGATTAAAGTAAATGATATAGTATTTGGTCTGGTTACCAAAATAGATAATGGAGTATTAACTATATCAAAGGACGAAATCCAAGACTTGTTATTAGAAGATGAAAGAATATTAGAAGTGCAAATAGATATAGCGAGACCTGGGGAGTCCATCAGAATAATTCCCGTTAAGGATGTTATAGAGCCTAGAGCAAAGTTAAATGGTGATGTTTTTCCTGGGATAAATGGAGCAATAGAGGATGTTGGCAGAGGGATTACTTATGCATTAAAGAATTGTGCTGTAATCACAACGGGGCCTATAGTGGGATTTCAGGAAGGAATAATTGATATGAAGGGTCCCTTAACTAAATATACACCATTTTCTCAGTTAAATAATCTTGTCCTTAATATAAAGAAGAAAATCGGAGTAAGTCAACACGAACATGAAGAGGCGGTAAGAGTAGGTGGAGTAAAAGTAGCACATTATATTGGAAGACATGCCTTAGAGTATAAGAATTATGAAGAAGAGATTTATAATTGGAATAGCTTATCAGTTAAGCTAAAAGAGTACCCAGAACTACCAAAAGTAGCATATGTTTATCAATGTGTAGGTCAAGGACTTTTACATGACACCTATTTTTATGGAAAAGATGTTAAGACTATGGTTCCAACAGCAGTTAATCCCCTAGAGATATTTGATGGTGCATTAGTTAGCGGTAACTGTGTATCAGCAGGGTCTAAGACTACAACATACCATCATCAAAATAATGCTATTATTAATGAATGTTTTAAAAGGCATGGGAAAGAAATAAATTTCATAGGTGTAGTCCTAAGTCCTATGACTACATACCTAGCAGATAAATATAGAAATGCAGTGATTACGTCTAAAATGGTGGAAATGCTTGGAGTTGATGGAGTTATTCAATCACAAGAGGGTTTTGGTAATCCAACAACTGATTTAATGATGATATGTAAGAGACTTGAAAACAAAGGAATAAAGACAGTCCTTATTAGCAATGAAGATGCTGGAGTAGATGGTAAATCTGAATCCTTACCAGATGGTACTATAGAGGCTAATGCCATGGTTTCAACTGGAAATAGCAATGCAACAATTAAAATACCACCGATGGATGTGATATTAGGAGATTTCGATGCGTTAGAACATATTACAGGAGGTTTCCAAGGTTCAAGGCAAGGGGATGGGTCTCTAATCATAGAAGTTCACGGTATATTAGGTAGTCATAATTTACAAGGTTTTAGTCACTTATCAGCAGTGACAATTTAGGAGGTGAGAGGATGAAAAAAATATTATTCTACACTAATCAATTTTTTGGACAAATTGGAGGAGAAGAGAAGGCAGGTATACTACCCAAAATAGAAAGAAGTATGATAGGTTCAGCAAATTTGTTTAAGGATTTAGAGGGTGAAATTATTGCTACAATAATTTGTGGAGACAATTATTATGCAGAAAATATGGAGGAAACGAGAAAATTCATATCTAAACATATAGAGGAGCTTAATCCTGACTTAGTTGTAGCAGGCCCTGCATTTAACGCAGGAAGATTTGGTATAGCTTGTGGAGATATATGTAGTTTTGTTAATGAAAAATATGGAATCAACACTATAACTGGAATGTATATAGAAAACCCAGCAGTTGAGATATATAAGGGCAATACCTATATTGTAGAAACTGGTAATTCTGCTGCTACAATGAGAAAGGCAGTTTTCAAAATGGCAAAATTGGCTAATAAATTGTTAAAAAATGAAGATATTGGATTACCTAATGAAGAAGGATATATTCCGAAGGGAATTAGAATCAATGTATTTAAAGAAAAAAATGGTGCAGAAAGAGCGCTTGATATGTTAATTAAAAAGCTAAAGGGAGAAGAATTTAAAACTGAAATTCCAATACCAATATATAATACAATTACTCCAGCAGAGCCAATATTTGATATAAAGAAGGCAAAGATTGCCTTATTAACAACTAGTGGATTAGTGCCTATGAAAAATCCTGATCATTTGCCAGCCGCTACTGCAAAATTTTATAAAAAATATCCAATAGATAGTATAGAAAGATTTGAAGAAGGAGAATTTGAATCAGTTCACGCAGGATTTGATCCAGTATATGCAAATCATAACCCAAATAGGTTGTTACCACTGGACTTATTTAAACAATTGGAAAAGAATGGAGAAATAGGAAATTTACATGAACATTACTTCGTAACTACAGGAAATTCTACCTCGGTAGCAGATGCTACAAAAATGGGAAAAGAAATAGCGCAGGAATTATTGGATGCAGGGGTAGATGGAGTTATAATGACATCAACCTGAGGTACATGTACACGTTGCGGTGCAACCATAGTAAAAGAAGTAGAGAATATAGGTATTCCGGCATCACATATATGTACAGTAACGCCAATTTCAAAGACAGTCGGAGCAGTAAGGATAGTTCCAGCAGTAGCAATACCTTATCCAGTAGGTAATCCCAATGAAACTGAAGAAAAGGAAAAGGAAATCAGAAAAAAAATAGTGCAACATGCTATAGACCTATTGCAAGAAAAATTCTAAGGGGGAGTAGAAATGAAAGTTGCAGTACTTGGTTCAGGAAATGGTGGTTGTGCCGTTGCCTTTGATTGGGCAAAAGCAGGACACGAAGTATACTTATACGATTTTGAACAATTTTCTTTTAATATTGATGCCATAAATGATAAAGGTGGTATTTCTAGTTCGGGAATGTTAGAAGGATTTCAAAAATTATCATATGTAGGTCATGATTTAGAGAAAACTTTGAAAGGGGCACAGCTAATATTTATTGTAGGACCAGCCTATAGTACAGAACCTTTTGGAAAAGCTGTAAAACCTTATTTAGAAAAGGGTCAAACTTTTATAGTATGTCCTAGTTCTTGTGGCGGTAGTATTGTATTTAAAAATGCATTAGGATTGAGTCTAGATAATGAAGATTATTTAATAGCTGAAACAAGCACTTTGCCTTATGCTGTAAGAATTAATGGACCTGCAAGTATTAATATATTTTTGAAGTTAAAAGATGGTGTATTTCTCGCAGCTCTGCCTAGTAAGCATACTTCTAAGGTTCATGAATTAATAAAAGAAGTTTATCCAGCGTTAATTCCTGCAAATAATGTACTGCAAACAACATTGCAAAATGCCAATCCAGTTATCCATCCATCTGTAACATTACTAAATGCAGCGTTAATAGAGAGAACTAAAGGTGATTTCTATTTTTACGAAGATGGGGTAACCACAGCTGTAGGAAGATTAATGAAGGAAGTAGATAAGGAGAGAATAGCAATAGGTCATAGACTTGGATTTAGTATTATTGAAGATCCAGTCCTAGGGATGAAACAAGGTTATATGCAGGAAGCAACATATGATAAAGGATATTCAGAAGCTATTGGATTTAAGGGAATAGGAGCACAATCAACCTTAGACCATAGATACTTAAATGAAGATGTTGGCTATGGATTAATATTTATGGCAGAGCTTGGCAAGGAAATTGGGGTAGAGACACCCGTAATGGATTCAGTAATAAAACTTGCATCAATTATTATGGATAGGGATTATCGAGGAGAGAAAAAAAGAACAATAGAAACATTAGGTCTTAATAAGTATAATTTGTCAGATTTACTTGAAATTTTATAGGACTTATAAAAATTAAGGAGGTAATATCATGGATCCAGTTACAAACTTTGGAATTTTATCATTATTACCAGCATTTACAGCATTAATCCTCGCATTTATTACTAGGGAAGCAGTTTTTTCATTATTAATTGGAGTTCTAGTTGGGATATTAGTTACAGGACAAAATATATTATTTGGATTTACAGGTCTAGCTCAATCCGCACTAGGAAATGCAGATTTTATCTGGGTACTAAGTATAGAAGTTTTTGTAGGTATTATGATAGCATTTTTTCAAAAATCAGGTGCCATTGATATTTTTTCAAAATCTATCGAAAAAATGAACGTAAAAGCAAAAGGTGCTCAAGTACTAGCCTGGCTACTAGGTATATTTATATTTTTTAGTGATTATTTTAGTCCTCTATATGTAGGTACAGTTATGAGAAATATAACAGATAAAGCAAGAGTATCAAGAGAAAAATTAGCATATATATGTGACTCTACATCAGCACCAGTTTGTACAATTATTCCCTTTTCCTCTTGGGGTGTATATGTAGCAGGGCTATTAGTGGGAATTGGAGCATTTACGGATAAAAATATAGCTATGAATGCAATTGTTAGAATGGTTCCGTTCAATTTTTATGGTATTTTATCCGTAATTATGGTAGGGGTAATAGCAATAGGCATAATTCCTGACTTTGGGCCTATGGGCAAAGCTGAGAAAAGAACAAGAGAAACAGGAAAGGTTATGAATGATAATGCAAGACCATTATTAGGAAAAGAGCTTTCAGAAATTAAGCCTAATGAAGGTATAAAGCCAAATCTTTTTTTAAACTTCTTTGCTCCAGCATTAATTATTATTTCAATTACCTTAGGAACATATATAATTAACGGAAGTGCAAAAACACTTGAGGGATTTGTCGCCGCAGTAGCATTTCAATTTATTACAATGCTAATTCAAAAGATGGGAACTATTCCTGAATTAGTAGAGACAGCTATAGCTGGTATCAAAGGTATAGTATCTGCAGTTATTATTTTAGCATTAGCATATTCACTTAATGCAATAAGTAAAGAACTTGGAACAGCAGACTATGTTATATCAATTGCTAGTTCATGGATGACGCCAGCATTATTGCTAGTATTTACATTCCTCATAGGAGCTTTTATATCCTTTTTCACGGGTACCAGCTGGGGGACATATGCTATTTTAACTCCAATAGTTGTACCATTAGCATTTAATTTGACAGGTGGAAATATAACAACCTTAGTATACGCAACTATAGCTGCAGTAATGGGGGGAGGATGTTTCGGAGATCATTGTTCACCATTATCAGATACAACAATATTATCATCACTTGCAGCTGGCTCGGATCATATTGACCACGTAAAAACACAAGTGCCCTATGCACTTTCAGTAGCAGGAATATCGGCAGTACTTTATTTAGTAATAGGAATTATGTTATAGCGAAATTGAGCTTTGGAGGAATGAATAATGAAAATAGGAATACCAAAAGAAATAAAGCCATATGAATACAGAGTAGCATGTGATCCTAATGGAGTGAAAGAAATAGTAAATAAAGGGCATAAAGTATTAGTTGAAAGAAATGCAGGAATAGGTAGCGGATTTACCGATGAAGATTATAAGGTTCAAGGGGCGGAAATAATAGATACAGCCAGAGAAATATTTGCAGAATCAGATTTAATTTATAAAGTAAAAGAAATTTTTCCAGAAGAGTTTGCATATATGAGAGAAGGTCAAATAATATTTACGTATATTCATTCTAATGCTCATAGAGAACAAACAGATGCCATGATTGACAAAAAAATTATTGGTATAGCCTATGAGGATGTGGATGATAAAGATGGGGAATTTCCTTTATTAAAACCAATGAGTATTATAGCCGGAAAGGGAGGATTTCTAGCAGCATTAAATTTTATGCAGAAAATCTATGGAGGAAATGGAATATTATTGTCGAAAATAGATGGCATAAGAACTCCAGAAATAACCATTATAGGTGCGGGAAATTCAGGAGTAGGGGCAGCAGAATTAGCATCAGCATTTGGAAACAAAGTTACGGTATTAGATATAGATGTAAATAAGCTAGAAGCGGCAAGAAAAGTATTACCATCAAATGTAGAATTTTTGTATTCTAATAGAAACAATCTAGAGATGTGTCTAAAGAGGACAGATGTATTAATGAATTGTATCCTTTGGCCAAAATGGAGAAAAGATCATTTAGTAAGTAAAGATATGTTAACTATAATGAAAAATAGAGCATTAATAGTAGATGTAGCATGTGATGAAGGTGGAGCTATAGAGACATGTAAATCAACAACTCATGATGACCCAATATATGAAGTAAATGGAATAATACATTATTGTGTAGATAATATACCATCTGCATTTTCGCAGACTGCAACTCAAACTCTATGTAATGCAACTCTTCCATATTTACTAGAAATAGCAGATAAAGGAGTGGAAAAGGCATTAAAGGATAATAAATATCTTAGAAGAGGTTTATCATTCTATAATGGGAAATTAACTTTGAAAGAGACTGGAAGAAAACAGGAAAGACCATATATAACACCCGAAGAAGCTTTAGGAATATAAATATTGAATATAGAAAGATAAAGCTAGAGACTCATATCTACAAGATATGAGTCTCTTTATAATGTATAGGAAAATGCTAATTCGTTTTCATATGAACTTTGCATAGGTATTACATATAAATCTTTTTTACATAAAATTTTATTGACAAAAATAGTACGATATCATAATATATAAATATACAGATACGGGGTATAGGTTTAAGGTTAAAATTGGCAAGGAGGAATTAAAAATGAGTAAAAAAGTAGTTATCGTTGGTGGTGTTGCTGGCGGTGCAACAGCTCTAGCCAGACTTAGAAGACTTGATGAAGATATTCAGATAGTATTGTTTGAAAGAGGAGAATATGTTTCCTTCGCAAATTGCGGTTTGCCGTATTATATAGGAGGAACTATAGAAAATAGGGATTCCTTATTGGTTCAAACGCCACAAAGTATTATGGAAAGATTTAACGTAGATGTAAGAATAAAATCAGAAGTTACGAAGATATTTAAGGAAGATAAAAAAGTATTGGTTAAAGATTTAAAAAATGATAAGACATATGAGGAATACTATGATTATCTTATTTTATCCACAGGATCAACGCCCTTAAAGCCACCAATACCAGGAATCAACTCACCTAACATCTTTAGTCTTTGGAATATACCAGATACAGATACCATAAAATCTTATGTAGATGAAAAAAGTCCAAAGTCTGCTATAGTAGTAGGTGGTGGATTTATAGGTCTTGAAATGGCTGAGAATTTACATGATTTAGGATTAAAGGTTTCCATAGTGGAGATGCTAGATCAAGTAATGGCACCGATAGATTATGAGATGGCACAAATAGTTCATGAGCATTTGAAGTCAAAGGGAGTAGACCTTAGACTAAAAGATGGAGTAAGCAAATTTGAATATAGTAGTGAAGTGACTACTATTACTTTACAATCAGGTGCTGAAATTAAAGGAGATATAGTTATATTATCCATAGGCATTAGACCTAATGGAGAATTAGCTAAGGATGCAGGACTAGAGGTAAATCAAAGAGGTGGAATCATTGTAGACAAATATTTAAAGACTTCTGATGACTTTATATATGCTATAGGAGACGTTATTGAAGTTAAAGACTATGTAAACAATGTTCAGACAATGGTACCTTTAGCAGGTCCAGCTAATAAACAAGGCAGAATAGTTGCAAATAATATTTTAGGTTCAAAGGAAGAATATAAAGGAACTCAGGGAACGAGTATTGCTAAGGTTTTTGATTTGACAGTAGCTAATACAGGTACAAATGAAAAAACTTTAAATAGGCTAGGAAAAGAATACAAAAAGGATTATTTTATAGCAATTATTCATTCCAATTCCAATGCAGGATATTATCCTGGAGCTCTACCAATGACCATAAAACTAATATTTGACTTTGGCGGTAAAATTCTAGGTTCACAAATAGTAGGATATGAGGGTGTAGATAAGAGAATAGATGTAATAGCTACTGCCATTAGATTTGGAGGAAAAGTTTCTGATTTAACAGAACTAGAACTCGCATATGCACCACCATATTCCTCAGCTAAGGATCCAGTGAATATGGTAGGATTTGCAGCGGAAAATCAGCTATTAGGAAAAGTTGACATTGTTCTTTGGAAGGAATTAGAAGAGCTAGATAAAGAAAATATTATTATCTTAGATGTAAGAGAAAAAGAGGAAATAAATATGGGCTATATTGAAAACTCTATTAATATTCCTTTAGGACAGCTAAGGAATAGACTTGGAGAATTGGATAAAAATAAATCATATATCTTGTATTGTGCTGTAGGCCTTAGAGGATATATAGGTACAAGAATTCTTACTCAAAACGGATTTATAGCTAAAAATTTAGCAGGGGGTTTTAATACCTATAAGACTATGTTTTGTCAAAATAATAAAGATGATGCTTGTGGTATTAGCAGCAGTGGGCCTGAAGTCTTTAGTGATTCTGGAGTTCAGAAAGTGGAGAAGAAAACTAAAAGATTAGAAGAAATAGATGTCAAGGTAGCTGAGACAGGTGAATTTTTTAAATTAAATGCTTGTGGTTTATCTTGCCCTGGTCCTATTATGCAAGTAAGTGAAAAAATCAAAACTATTGATGAGGGAGATAAATTAGAAGTAATGTCAACAGATCCAGGGTTTATCAATGATATCGCTGCTTGGTGTAAGAATACAGGAAATATATTAATAAGAACTGAAGAAGGAGACAAGAAATTTGTTGCTTTAATTGAAAAAGGGAGTAAAATTAAGGGGCAAATTGGCAAAAGTGTACCACAAGTAAAAGATGATAAAAATATTATAGTCTTTAGTGGAGATCTTGATAAAGCTATAGCATCGTTTATTATAGCAAATGGTGCAAGAGCAATGGGTAAAGAAGTTACTATGTTCTTTACATTTTGGGGATTAAATATAATTAAAAAGGACTCCTATATAAAGACAAACAAAGATTTTATGGGTAAAATGTTTGGAATGATGATGCCGAAGAATAGCAGAAAACTTGGGCTCTCTAAGATGAATATGGCAGGTATGGGACCTAAGATGATAAGGATGGTAATGAAGGATAAAAATATATCTTCATTAGAGGAATTAATAGAACAAGGAATTAAATCTGGAATTAAAATGGTAGCATGCCAGATGTCAATGGATGTAATGGGCGTAAGTAAAGAAGAACTCCTCGATGGAATAGAAATTGGTGGAGTAGCTACAATGCTCAATGCAGCAGATGACTCTAATATGAGCTTGTTTATATAAAAATGGGACTAAAAAGTCTCATTTTTTTATGATTAGGGCTATACAAAATGGGAATATATATGAAGAGAGTTGCATATTCTAGACATTGTTTAGAATATAGTATACAATATAGTATGCAATGTATATAATAAAATTTATAAAGGGGGAATTTTGATGAACGCAATGACAGCGGAAAATTTGAGATCAGCATTTGGTGGTGAATCTCAAGCACATATGAGATATAGAATATGGAGTGATAAGGCTAATAAAGATGGATTCCCAACTGTGGCTAGATTATTTATGGCTACATCAGATGCAGAAGAAGTTCATGCTACACTTCATTTCAAAGCGTTAAAAGATATTTCAGGTGATTTTTTAGTAGCATCTGGAGCAGGATTTGGGCTTAGCACTACTTCAGAGAATCTTCAGGGAGCAATCAATGGAGAGCTGCATGAAGTAAATCAAATGTATCCAGCTTACATAGCAGTGGCAGAGATGCAAGGAGAAAAAACAGCTATATCAGCAATGAGATTTGCTATTGAAGCAGAAAAAGTTCATGCAGAGCTTTTCACTAGAGCTAAAGAAGCGGTAGATGCTGGTAATGACTTAGAAGCAAAAGTTGTGGAACTTTGTCCAGTTTGCGGATATATTACACTAACAGGTGAAGAAGATAAATGTCCACTTTGTAATGCGAAGAAAGAGCTATTTGTAGCATACTAATAAACATAGTATGATGCTAGACACTTTGTGTCTAGCTTTCTACTTTTTATGACCTAACACAGCGAACGCTAGTGAGTTGATGTAGGTCAAACGCACCTACGCTGTCCGTTTTGTCTACAATTCGCTACGCTTATTGGACAAAAAGGCAACGAGAACCAAATCTATACGAGCATAGCGAGTAAATAGATTTGAGTTGCGAAACTGCGGAGTACGCATTGTGAATTTATTTAGGAGGTTGTTTTATTATGGTAATCGAAACTATTACACTATCTTTACTACTTGGGAAATTAATGGGTGGAAAGATAAGAAATATCGGTAATTTATATATAAACGGATGGTATTTATTTGTTGTAGCTTTTTCAGTAGAAATCATATCCTTATTAATAGTTTCTAAAACCGGTGGAAATTTAAGTGATATTATAGAGAATAATTTCTTTTATATACATATATTTATCTACTTATTACTAATCATTGGGCTAATAATGAATTTTCATGAGAATGGACTTAGAATAACTTTATTTGGATCTATTTTAAATTTTTTACCTCTTTCACTAAATAGTGGGAGAATGCCTGTTGCAATAAATGCTTTAAAGGTTTCTAAATTATATACTCAGTTATCACTATTAGAAGAGGGAAGAATAATGACTCATACTTTAGCTAATAAAGCTACAAAGTTAACTTTTTTAGGAGATATAATACCAATACCAAAACCATATCCTTTTCCTAAAATAATAAGTATTGGGGATGTTTTGATATCATTAGGACTTTTAATATTAATATTATCTTATATGAGGAAGAAATATGAGTCCCAAGGAAAAACTATAGAATTTTATAGACCCTAATTTCATTAGGGTTTATTTTTTTATGTTTTTGGGAAACTATAAGAAAAGACATAAGGAGGTAATGTTTTGGAACTTAGACTTTTAATTATAGCAGTGATACCTGCTATAATCATAATCGCAGGCATATATTTATCTGATAGACATGATAGAGAGCCTCTAAGGGTTTTACTATTTACCTATATTTTAGGAGCATTAACAGTAATTCCTTCAGTTATAGTTGAAGAGATTTTAATCGCATTTAATATATTTCCTGGCGTATTAGGTGCTTTTTATAATGCTTTCCTAGTTGCAGGATTTACAGAAGAATTTTTTAAAAGACTAGTAGTATTAAAATATCCCTATAAAACAAAGTTTTTTAATGAGAAATTAGACGGTATAGTTTATTGTGTATTTGCAACTATGGGTTTTGCTACTGTAGAAAATATAATTTATGTTGCATATAGATATACTAATAATCCTTTTATTGGGCTATATAGAGGAATATTTTCAGTACCAGCCCATGCTGTTTTTGGTATAACTATGGGATATTATCTATCCTTAGCTAAATTTGACACAAATATAGATAGAAAAAGAATGAATATGAGAAAGTCTTTGTATATGCCTATTATTATGCATGGGATGTTTGACTTTATACTGATGGCAGAAATACCTCAGCTTACAATGGTTTTTGTTCCATATGTAATATTTTTGTGGATATTAAATCAAAGAAAATTAGCAAATTTTATGTATGATTCAAAGTCTAGAGTAATAGGTTTAAAGAGAAAAGAATAATAATATTGTATAAAATATTAACAAAGTATAAAATAAAGGTAGAGATATCTCTACCTTTAGAGCAAAAGGACAAGCTATTGATATATTAGGGGGAATACTGTGAGAAAAAAACATAACATAATTATAATATTTTTGATTCTAGCATTTTGCTTCCTAGGATTTATGGGAGCAGCGGCTTATATGAAGTTCAAATCTGCAGAAACAAATATAACAAGTGAATACATAGAAGCAGACAAAGAAATAGACGAGGAAAAATCTGTAATTAAAAATTTAGATGATATTACTGAGGTTATTGAGGAGCCCAGGATATCTACTATAAATCTTCTAGCTGTTGGAGATATAATGTTCCACTCACCACAATATAAAGCAGCCTTCAACAAAGAAACTCTAAGCTACGATTTTACTTCTACATTTAGACATATAAAGAAATATGTTGAGAAAGCCAATATAGCATTAGGAAATTTTGAAACTGTTACTGCGGGGGAAGAAATTCCTTTTTCTGGCTTTCCTCGATTTAATACACCAAAGGAATCTCTTTTAGCCTTAAAGGAGACAGGCTTTGATATACTTGCTACGGCCAATAATCATTGCTTAGATCATGGAAAGACAGGATTAATTAGGACTATAGATAATATAAATGAGTATGGAATGAAAAATATAGGGACATATAAAGAACCAAATAATAATATTCTTATAGAGGAGATAGAGAATATAAGAATAGGATTCCTTTCCTATACCTATGGTTTAAATGGTATGGATTCTACTTTAACAGGGGAAGAATTATCATATATGGTAAATAGAATAGATGAAGAGAAAATAAAAAGAGATATTGAAAAGGCAAGATCTTCAGATATTGATTTAATAGTAGTATTTATTCACTGGGGGAATGAATATCAAAGAGAGCCTTCCAGCTATCAGATAGAGTTAGGTGAAAAAATGGTAGAATGGGGTGCAAATATTATATTAGGTAGCCATCCCCATGTAATACAAAGATCTCAAATAATTAATAGGGATGGAAAAGACAATTTTATAATCTATTCTATGGGAAATTTTTTATCAAATCAGAGAAAAGAAACTATGGATAATTCTTATACTGAAGATGGAGTAATGATAAATTTAGAGATAGAAAAAGATTTTTCTTCTCAAGAAACAGTAATTAAAAATATACAGTATATACCGACTTGGGTCTATAAATACAGAGAGAATAATAAATTGTTTTTCGAAATTCTGCCCATTGATGATTATATTAATGGAGAGTTGAATGTGAGTATAGCAGATTCTTTAAAAGGAAGACTCAAGAAGTCATATGATGATACTATGAGCAAGATGAGTGAAAATTAACCATTTTCAGAATTGAATTAAATTTATTATATTCAATTTATTAGTTCAATTAATGGAACAGTTATTATATAATAGGAATAGAAGTGAAAATACGATAAAAGGCGTGGTAAACCTTGGAACTTATTAATAGAATATTTTCAGGCATTAGAATAAGGGACATAATTGATATTATCATTGTGGCAGCTGTTTTTTATAAGATATTTAAATTAATTAGAGAGACTAGGGCGGAACAATTAACTAAAGGTATTTTTGCATTATTTGTATTTGCTAAACTTAGTGGTTTATTACAGCTATATACTATAAATTGGATATTAGAAAATGCCATGACTGTTGGAGTTCTTGCTATTCTAATAGTCTTTCAGCCTGAGCTTAGGCGTGGATTGGAGTATATTGGTAGATCCAGATTTTTTACAAAATCTCTACTAGAAATAAAGGGAGAGAGCTTATCTAAGACTGTAGATGAAATAGTGGAAGCTTGTGCATCTTTATCTAGACAAAAGATTGGAGCATTGATTGTTTTAGAAAGAGAAACAGGATTAAATGAGGTTGCCGATACCGGAACTAAGATCAATGGTATGGTATCCAGTAATCTACTTATCAATATATTTATTCCAAATACACCATTACATGATGGAGCAGTGATTATAAAAGAAGATATGATTAAAGCAGCTGCTTGTTTTTTACCTCTTACAGACAATATGAATATAAGTAAGGAATTAGGTACAAGGCATAGAGCTGCACTAGGTATATCGGAAAGATCTGATAGTTTAGCTATAATAGTTTCAGAAGAAACGGGTTCTATTTCTATAGCTGAAAATGGAACTATAGCAAGACATTTAGATTCTAAGACATTAAAACAAATATTAACAGATATGTATAAGCCAAAGGATTCAACACAAACATTTATGACTAAATGGAGGCGAAAAGATGAGCAAGGAGAAGAGTGATTTAACCCTAAAAATCTTTTCTGTTATTATAGCTATTGTTTTGTGGAGCTATGTTACTAGTGAAAGCGAAGTTAATCCAGATATATCTAAGGAATATAGAAATATTCCGGTAACTTATACCAATAAAACCGCATTAGATAGACAAGACCTAGTAATTATGGAACCAGAGGAAGCAACAGTTTCTGTGAAAGTTACAGGTAAAAAATCTGATATGGCTAAATTTTCACGAGAATTTATAAAAGCTGAGGTAGATTTATCAGGATATAGTGAAGGGCAAGTAAAAGTACCAATAAATATAAGTTTAGACCAATCAAGTAATATAAAAATAGTTGGACGTGAACCAGAGAATGTTCTATTTACGTTTGATAAGATAATAACTAAGACACAATCTGTAACTGTAAAGACCAAGGGCAATCTTGATCCTAATTATGTATTAGGGGATATATTAACAAAAACTCAATCTGTTTTATTGAAGGGACCTAGGTCTTTGGTAAATAAAGTAGCGGATGTAGTAGCAGTTGTAGATATAAGTGGTAGAAAAGAAAATATTAATGTTACAGAGCCTATAAAATTAATAGATGATGAAAAAAATGATGTTAGAGGAGTAGAATATGAACCAAGTGTAGTGGATGTAAGTATCCCAGTGTTTAGGATAGTAACTGTGCCTATTGAACTTAATTTGCAAACAGAGCCACCAGAAAACTATGAAATTACTAGCATTACAATAAATCCAAATAAGATAACACTTAAGGGTGGAAATGATATAGCAAACTTGACATTTATTCAAACTAAGCCAGTGGATATAAATTATCTAATGGAAAATGCAGATGTTCCAGTTGAGTTAGATCTTCCAGAAAATGTTTCTCTATTAAATCCAAATGAGAAGGTAACAATTTCTTTAAAAATAGAAGAAAATTTTACTAAGTCCTTTGAATATACCTTAGATGAAGTGGATATTAGAAATTTAGATGGTGAATTAACTATTGATAAAGACGATCATTCAAAGACTATACAGGTTTTAGCAAAAGGTAGTAAAGAAGCAATTGAAAATTTAACTAAAGAAGACTTAATGCCATATCTAGATTTTAATATGCTTGATGAAGGAATTCATAAAGTATACTTAAATTTTACTGCACCAATAGGAATTACAATTAAAGAAATATCACCACAACCTATTGAATTAAAAATAATTAATCACTAAGGGGGAAAAGTATGGAAAGAAATTTCGTTCTGGCAATTAATCCAGGATCCACCTCTACAAAGGTATCTATATTTGAAAGAGAGCAGGAAATTAAAACTTTCAAAATAGATCATAGAAAAGAGGATTTAGAGAATTATAAAAAAATAGCTGATCAATATGAATATAGGTTAAGATTAATAAAAGATTGGCTAGAAGCAGAAAATATATCAACTGATTCTCTTATAGCAATAGTTGGTAGGGGGGGACTATTAAGATCAATGCCCGGAGGTACCTACTCTGTAACCGACGCAATGATTGAAGATTTAAAAGTTGGGATACAGGGAGAACATGCTTCTAACCTTGGTGGTATGTTAGCTAAGGGACTAGCAGATTTAAAAAATATACCATCTTATATAGTAGACCCAGTGGCAGTAGATGAATTTCACGATATAGCTAGAATATCTGGTCTAAAGGAAATTCCAAGGAAATCTCTAGTTCATGCATTGAATATTAAGGCTGTATCACACAGAAGGGCTAAAGAATTAAATAAGAATTTTGAAGACTTAAATTTAGTGGTAGCTCACTTAGGCGGTGGAATATCTATTGCGGCAGTTGAAAAGGGCAAGATTATAGATGTTAACAATGCAAAGGAAATGGGCCCATTTTCTCCAGATAGAGCAGGTACTCTACCTGTGGGAGATTTAGTTAAATTATGTTATTCAGGAAAATATACATTAAATGAGATGAAGACTATGCTGCAAGGAGAAGGTGGACTTTTCTCATATTTAGATACCATGGATGGACGAGAAGTGGAAGAAAGGATAAAGAATGGCGATAATTATGCAAGGCTTATCTATGATGCAATGGCATATCAAATAGGGAAAGAAATAGGCTCCTATGCAACAGTGCTTTATGGACATATAGATAATATTATATTGACAGGTGGATTATCCTATTCTAACTACTTAGTTGATAGAATAAAAGAGATGATAGACTTTATATCTGAAGTCATAGTATATCCTGGAGAAGATGAAATGGAAGCACTAAACAAAGGTGCACAAAGAGTAATCAATGGAGAAGAAAGAGCAAAAATATATGAAGATGAGGTGAGTATAAGTGGCTAAATCATTTGAAAATCTGTTAGAATTGGCCCAAAAGAGAGGGCCAAAGAAAGTATCAGTAGCCGTTGCACAAGATAAGGATGTTTTATCTGCAGTAAAAAATGCAGCCGAATTAAAGATAGCCGAGCCTATATTAGTGGGAGATAAAGAAAAAATATTGGTTATTGGGAAGGAAATCAACTTTGATTTATCAGGTATAGAAATAATCCATGAAGAAGATGGTGCTACGGCTTGTAGGATAGCAACAGAATTAGTAAGTAGTGGAAAAGCTGATGTTTTGATGAAGGGACTTATAGATACTTCTGTAATAATGAAACAGGTATTAGATAGTGAGATTGGACTTAGGACAGGCAATGTAATATCCCATGTGGCAGTTTTTGATGTTCCAACTTATCATAAGGTTTTTATTGTAACTGATGCAGCTATGAATATAGCTCCTAATCTTGAGCAAAAGAAAGAAATAATTGAAAATGCAGTAGTATTAGCACAATCTTTAGATATAGAAAGACCAAAAGTAGCAGTTTTGGCAGCAAAAGAAAAAGTATCTCCTAAGATGGAAGCTACTGTTCATGCAAAGGAATTAGCTGATATGAACAAAAATGGAGAAATCCTAGGATGCTTAGTAGATGGACCTTTTGCATTAGATAATGCTGTGTCAAAAGAATCAGCAATATTAAAAGGAATTGATAGTGAAGTTGCAGGAGATGCAGACATACTTCTTGCTCCAGATATTGAAGCTGGTAATGTACTATATAAATGTTTATCATTTTTAGCAAATGCAAAATCAGCAGGACTTATCGTGGGCACAAAGGCACCAATAGTACTTACATCAAGAGCTGATAATGAAGAATCAAAATTAAATTCAATTGCTTTAGCAGTGCTTATGGCTTCAAGATAGGAGGGGGAAAATGACTAGATTATTAATTATAAATCCAGGTTCTACATCAACAAAAATAGCAGTTTTTGACGATGAAAAAAGTATATTTGAGGAAACTCTTCGCCATTCAGTAGAGGAAATTTCTGCTTTCAACAAGATTTATGATCAATATGAATTCAGAAAAAATATTATAGTGGAAGCATTGAAGAAGAATGATATTTCCATAGAATCTCTTGATGGAGTAATAGGTAGGGGTGGACTTCTCAAGCCTATAGAAGGGGGTACTTATGAAGTAAATGACAGCATGTTGGAGGATTTAAAGGTTGGATATTTAGGGGAACATGCCTCAAACCTGGGAGGAATCATAGCTTATGAAATAGCTAAGGAAATAAATAAAAAATCCTTTATAGTAGACCCAGTAGTAGTAGATGAAATGCAAGATGTAGCTAGAGTATCAGGATTGAAAGAAATAGAAAGAAAGAGTATATTCCATGCATTAAATCAAAAAGCAGTAGCAAGAAGACATGCTAATAAACTAGGAAAGAAATATGAAGAATTAAACCTAATAGTTGCCCATTTAGGCGGAGGGATTTCAGTAGGTGCTCATGAAAAAGGCAAGGTAATAGATGTAGCAAATGCATTAGATGGCGAAGGACCATTTTCACCGGAAAGATCAGGTTCTCTTCCAGTAGGAGATTTAGTAAAACTTTGCTATTCAGGAAAATATTCTTTAGATGAAATGAAGAAGATGATAAAAGGAAATGGTGGAATAGTATCTTATCTAAATACTAATGATGCAAGAGAAGTTGGACAAAGAATAAAAAATGGTGATGAATATGCGGAGCTAGTATACAAAGCTATGGCTTATCAGGTAGCAAAGGAAATTGGAACCTGTGCAGCAGTATTAAAAGGAAAAGTTGATGGAATCCTCGTTACAGGTGGTATTGCCTATGATAAGGAGTTCACGTCATGGATAGAGGAAAGAGTTAAATTTATCTGTGATGTAACCGTATATCCGGGAGAAGATGAACTTATGGCATTAGCTGAAGGTGGACTTCGTGTCTTAAGAGGAGAAGAGGAAGCAAAAGTTTATAAATAGGACTTGGTGATTATGCTAAATGATAAGAGAATAAGAATTATAATAGGACACTATGGATCAGGAAAGTCTGAATTTAGTGTGAATTATGCTGTGAAACTAGCACAGCTAGGTAGAAAAGTTGCATTAGCCGATTTAGATATAGTAAATATGTATTTTAGATCTAGAGAGAAAGCACTAGAGATGGAGGGTGTTGGTATAAAAGTAATTGGCAGCCAGATAAATGCACCTGCCATAGAAGTGCCATCAATATCTGCAGAAGTCTATACACCATTACAGGATGAATCCTATGATTTAATATTAGATGTAGGTGGAGATCAAGTAGGAGCAAGGGCCCTAGGGAGATATGTAGACTATTTCCAAGAAGGGAATTATGATATGTTTTTTGTTTTAAATGCAAATCGCCCTGAAACTCAAACTGTAGAAAAAGTGCTAGAATATATGATAAAGATTCAAGATGTATCAAGGGCTAAAATAACAGGAATTGTGAACAATACACATTTATTAAAAAGTACAACTCGTGATGATGTACTAAGAGGTCAAAAATTAGCTTTAGAGGTTCAAGAAAAAACCGGTATAAAGCTAAGATATATATCTGTATTAGAAGATATAATCCCAAGCCTTCCTAAAGACTTAGAAGGCGAAATATTCCCCATAAAGTTATTTATGAGGGATGAATGGATGCTATAACAATAAAGGAGGGTAAAAAGAATGGCTAAAGGAAAGGTAACATTTAAGGAAGACATCTGTAAAGGATGTGCACTATGTACAACTGTTTGTCCTGTAAAAATACTTACAATGGACAAAACTAAAATAAATGCTAAGGGTTATCATCCAGCTACAACAACAGACCCAGAAAAATGCATTGGTTGTGCCAATTGTGCCACAATCTGTCCAGATGTAGTTATTACTGTAGAACGAGTTTAATATATTTTAAGGAGGGTTTTAAAATGGCAAAAGTTCTCATGAAAGGGAATGAGGCTATAGGAGCAGCAGCTATTGCAGCAGGTTGTAAATACTTTTTTGGTTATCCTATAACTCCCCAATCTGAATTACCAGAATATATGTCAAGAGAGTTACCAAAGGTAGGCGGAGTATTTTTACAAGCAGAATCAGAGGTAGCAGCTATAAATATGGTTTATGGTGCCGCAGGAGCAGGTGCAAGAGTTATGACATCTTCATCAAGCCCTGGAATGTCATTAAAACAAGAAGGTATATCATATATTGCTGGTGCAGAATTGCCTTGTCTATTAGTTAATATAATGAGAGGTGGACCAGGTCTAGGAAGTATCCAACCTTCACAGACTGATTATTTTCAAGCAACTAGAGGTGGTGGAAATGGAGACTATAGAATGGTTGTATTTGCTCCATCAGATGTTCAGGAACTAGTTGATTTAATAATAGAAGGATTTGATATAGCAGACCAATATAGAAATCCAGTTATGGTTGTTGGTGATGGTATGATTGGACAAATGATGGAACCAGTTGAATTTAAAACTCCAATAAAAAGAGAATTACCAGAGAAAGATTGGGCTACAGTAGGTACAGGTGGTAATAGAAAGCCAAATATAATTAATTCTTTATATATAGCACCAGAAGATCTTGAAGCTCATAATATTAAACTTCAAGCTAAATATCAAAAAATAAAAGAAAATGAAGCAAGAGTTGAATCATATAAAATAGAAGATGCAGATGTAGTTATAGCAGCTTATGGAACTACAGCAAGAATTGCAAAAACAGCAATAGCAAAACTAGAAAAAGAAGGATATAAAGTTGGACTTATTAGACCTATTACTTTATGGCCATATCCATACGATGAATTTAAGAAAATAAATCCAAATTGTAAAGGTGTACTTACAGTTGAAATGAATAATGGACAAATGGTAGATGATGTTAAAATAGCAGTTGAGGGCAAATTCCCAGTATCTTTTTATGGGAGAACTGGTGGAATGGTTCCTACGCCAGATGCAATAATTGAACATGTTAAGAAAATCTCTGGAGGTGAAAGATAATGACTATAGTTTTTGAAAAGACTAAAGGTTTAACAGATGTACAAACCCACTATTGTCCGGGATGTACCCATGGAATCATCCATAGATTAGTAGGAGAAGCATTGGTAGAATTAGGAGTATTGGATAATGCTATAGGAGTTGCACCAGTAGGTTGTTCAGTATTTGCATATAATTATTTTAATTGTGATATGCAACAAGCAGCTCATGGTAGAGCACCAGCAGTAGCTACAGGGATAAAAAGAGTTCATCCAGAGAAATTTGTATTTACTTATCAAGGAGATGGAGACTTAGCTTCCATCGGTACAGCAGAAATAGTTCATGCTGCCCATAGAGGAGAGAAAATCTCTACAATATTTGTTAACAATGCTATATATGGTATGACAGGTGGCCAAATGGCACCTACAACCCTTATAGGACAAAAGGCTACAACAGCTCCATTAGGAAGAACTGAAGAACATAGTGGTAGACCTATAAAGATATCTGAGATGCTAGCTACAATTCACGGTGCAAAATTTGTAGAAAGGGTGGCAGTAAATACGCCTGCAAATATAAGAAAAGCGAAAAAAGCAATAAAGGAATGCTTCCAGTTACAACTTGATGGAAAAGGATTTGGAATAGTAGAAGTATTATCTACATGTCCTACTAACTGGGGATTAACTGCTCCTGAAGCAATGAAATGGTTAGAGGAAAATATGATACCTTATTATCCTCTTGGAAATTTTAGAAGACCAGAGGAGGTTGAATAAAATGGAAGAAAGAATAGTAATAGCTGGCTTTGGCGGACAAGGTGTAATGGCATTAGGTCAACTTTTGACATATTCAGGTATGATAGAAGATAAAAAAGTATCTTGGTTACCATCCTATGGTCCAGAGATGAGAGGAGGAACTGCAAACTGTAATGTTATTATATCATCAGATGTAGTAGGTTCTCCAGTTGTTATAGATTCAACTTCAGCTATTGTAATGAATAGACCGTCTTTAGATAAATTTGAAAATCTAGTAGTACCAGGAGGAAAGCTATTTATAAATACATCTTTAATAGATAGAAAATGTCCAAGAGAAGATATAGAAGTGTATTATATTCCGGCTAATGAAATAGCTAATGAACTTGGAAACTCAAGGGTAGCTAATATGGTAATGCTAGGAGCATTTCTTGAAGCTACAAAAGCAGTAGAAGTGGATTCAGTACTTAACAAAGCATTTACAGCAGTATTTGGAGAGAATAGAGTTCATTTAATGCCAATTAATAAAGAAGCATTAGAAAAAGGGGCAGAATTAGCAAAAGAACAAATGAAAGCTATAATATAATATAGACCAGCCTTTAAAGGTGCACTAGTCAAGTAAAAGTAGACACAATAAAAAAACTATTCAAAGCCTCGTTCG